>JBBSLV010000001.1:0-40501 GCA_038233535.1 Tepidisphaerales bacterium
AGCTCAAGGCCCGTCGCGACCGTACCGCCGTCATCGATCAGCTCAACCAGCTCGCGGCGGGCAACGCGCTGCGCCCGCTGGAATCGCCCAGCCCCGACGCGTCGGCCGTCACCAGCGCGATGAACGAGCTTGTCGCCGTCGCCGAGCGCGCCGTGTCCGATGCGGCGCTGAAGGTCAAGGAAATCGAGATTCAGCTCAAGGTCGCCACCGCCCAGCGCCAGCACGCCCAGGCGATCATCTACAGCATTTCCGACGCCGTGCTCGTCACCGACCCGTTCGATGACCTCGTGCTCGCCAACGAGTCCGCCGCCCGCACGTTCGGCTTCGACCTGGACAAGGTCGGCCGCTCCCCGATCGACCGCGTGCTGTCGGATGAGAAGGTGGTGGAGATGATCCGCGAGATGCGCCAGAGCGACACGCGCGGCGGCCGGCGCATCGTCGAGCACAAGGTGAAGACGCATCTGGGCGATCGCACGTTCAAGATCACGCTCTCGTGCGTCAACGATCAGCGCGAGCAGCCCGCCGGCGTCGTCGCCGTTTTGCACGACATGACGAAGGAGAAAGAGGTCGCGGAGATGAAGAACGACTTCGTCTCCAACGTCTCCCACGAGCTGCGCACCCCGCTGGCCAGCATCAAGGCGTACGTCGAGATGCTCATCGACGGCGAGGCCGACGACGAGAAGACGAAGCGCGAGTTCTACGACGTCATCCAGAACGAGGCCAACCGGCTGTCGCGCCTGATTGACAACATCCTGAACATCAGCCGCATCGAGTCCGGGCTCGTGAAGATCAACAAGCAGCAGCAGAGCGTCGCCGTGATTCTCAAAGAAGCGCTCGAGGTGATCGCCCCGCAGGCCAGGAGCAAGCAGATCACGGTGAAGGACCAGCTCCCGCCCGTGTTTTATCAGACGGTCGCCGACCGCGACATGCTGTACCAGGCGGTGCTGAACCTCCTGAGCAACGCGGTGAAGTACACGCCCGAAGGCGGCGAGATCGCGGTTGTCACGCACGTCGACGAGGGCAAGAAGAAGATCATCACCCGCATTTCCGACACAGGCGTCGGGATTCCACCCAAGGACCTGCCGTTTGTGTTCGATAAGTTCTACAGGGCCGAAGCGAACAACCGCATGGCCAAGGGCACGGGGTTGGGGTTGTCGCTGGTGAAGCACATTGTCGAGACGGTCCACAAGGGCCGGATCTTCGTGGAGAGCCAGGCGGGCAAGGGCAGCTCGTTCGGGTTTGAACTGGACTTATGTGAGTGAGCGGGAGAGTTGCCAGTTGTTAGTTGCCAGTTGCCAGTGAAGGCAAGAGGCATTTTCTTACTGGCAACTGGCAACTAACAACTGGCAACTGAGCACCATGAACGAACGAACCATCCTTGTCGCCGACGACGAAACGCACATCCTGCACGTCGTGTCGCTGAAGCTGAAGAACGCGGGGTATCGCGTGCTCACCGCCCGCGACGGGCAGGAAGCGCTGGAGCTGGCGCAGCAGGAGAAGCCGGACCTGCTTATCACGGATTATCACATGCCGCAGCTCAATGGAATTGAGCTGTGCCGCCGGCTGAAGCTGGATCCGGCGACGTCGCACATCCCGGCCATTATGCTGACGGCGCGGGGGTACGAGCTGGAGCCGGCGGATACCGAACAGAGCGGGATCCTGCGGATGCTGAGCAAGCCGTTCAGCCCGCGCCACCTGCTGTCGACGGTCGAAGAAGTGTTGGCGGGCGCGGGCGCCGCTGCCTAAGCACAGTTGCATCGCTCGGGGGCTACGCGAGGACGTTTCAGATGTTGAAGTTGACGGACAAGCCAGTCGCCGCCGCCGATCCTGCGAAGGACAGCGCTGCCCCCGCGCCCGCGGTGGTCGCCCCGGCGGCGCTGCCGGTCGCGGTGCTGGACAACCTCGCCGCCCGGTTCCGTCCCGGGGGGCTGTTCCTGTTGATGCTCCGTCCCGACGGCTCGGTCGCGTATCACGACGCCGGCGGGGGTCTGTTCTTCCAGCGGTTCGTGCTCCCCATGATCCAATACGCCGACGCCGTCGACCAGGGGCTTCGCCAGAAAGTCGTCGCGCTGGGCGCCGGCGCAACGGTTGAAGCGTGGAACGTGCTGCCGGGCGTCACTGTCGCCGCGTTCCCGTACGTCGTGAAGCGCGCCGTGGCCGGCGTGGTGCTCATCGCGGGCAAGAGCGCGTCGTTCCGGTTGGGCGAGGACGTCGTCCGCGTCTGCTCGCGACTGGGCATCGACGGCATCTGGCTTAACCAGCAGGCCGAGATGCTTTCCACCTACAACGACGAAACCGTCCTCCGCCAGGCGCGGCTGCTGCACGGCATGATTCGCGACCAGGTGCGGCTCTCCGCTCTCGAGCAGGAGCTTGACAGCCTCTCCGGGCAGTTGGCCAACACGTACGAAGAACTGAGCCTGATCTACCAGATCAGCGGCGGAATGAAGATCAACCGCCGGGCCGGCGATTTCTTTAAAGGCGCATGCATCGAAGTCATGGGCGTGATGAATGTCCGCGGGATGGGCGTGTCGCTCGTCAGCGGGGTGCACCAGTCGGAGCCCGTGCTCTACGGAAGCCTCAGCCTCCCCCCGGGAAAGGTGCACCGGCTGGCCAGTGAGCTGACGCGCCTGCTCGCCACCAAGAAAAGCCCGCTGCTCATTAACGACCTGCACCGCGACCCGAAGATCTTCGTCTGGCTCGCCGAATACGCCAAAAGCCTGATCGCCGTCCCGCTCATGCGGCAGGACCAACTGCTGGGCGTGATGTTCGGCATCGACAAGACAACGGGCGGGGAGTTCGACTCCGTCGACAGCAAGCTGCTGAACTCGATCGCCAACGAGTCGGCGATTTACCTCGAGAACGCCAACCTGTTCGAGGACGTTCACGGGTTGATGATGGGCCTCCTGCACAGCCTCACCAGCGCGGTCGATGCCAAGGACGCTTACACCTGCGGCCACTCCGAGCGCGTCGCGCTGCTCAGCCGCCACCTTGCCCAGCACGCCAGGCTCACCGACCACGAGGTCGAGCGCGTGTACATGGCCGGGTTGCTTCATGACGTGGGCAAGATCGGCGTGCCCGAAGCGGTGTTGCAGAAGACCGGCAAGCTCACGCCCGAGGAATTCGAGCAGATCAAGAAGCACCCGGAGATCGGCGCCCGCATCCTCCAGGACATCAAGCAGATTCGCGACATCATCCCCGGCGTGCTGCATCACCACGAGCGCTACGACGGCAAGGGCTACCCCGCGGGGCTTGCCGGCGCGGACATCCCGCTCATGGGGCGGATCATCTGTTTGGCCGACTGTTTCGACGCGATGACCAGCAGCCGCACGTACCGCAAGGCGCTGCCGCTGGAAGTGGCGCTGGCGGAAATCCGCCGCTGCTCGGGCACGCACTTTGACCCGCGGATGAGCGAGGCATTCTTGCAGATCAGCGCCGATCAGCTCCGCGAGCTGATCCGCAATCACCAGGAACAAACCAAAAAGCTGGCCGAAATGACCCAGACGCTGCGGGCCGCATAAGAACAGTTGCCCGTTGGTAGTTGCCAGTTGCCAGCAAGGCGGCGGCTTCTCCCCACTGGCAACTCACAACTATCAACTGGCAACTGTTTATGTCGATTAAGTGTGAAGAGTACAACCAGGTCTGCGTGATCGCCCCGGCGGGAGACTTCGTCGCCGAGAACAGTGCGCAAGCGCGCAAGGCCGTCGAGATGCACATCGACGCGAAGCAGATCGTCAACTTCGTCGTCGACTTCGAAAAAGCCGGCTTCGTCGACAGCGAGGGGCTTGAAACCCTCCTGTGGATCAAGCGCAAGGCCGAGGAGCTCTTCGGCCAGGTGAAGCTCGTCAACCTCGACGAAAACGTCCACAAGATCCTCGAGATCACAAGGCTCGAACATCGGTTCGAATGTTTGCCGGACCTGGCGGCGGCGTTGAAGACAATGAGGTGAGGAAGAAGTAGGCAGCGGGCAGTAGGCAGTAGGCAGGAACGCAATCCGCCCTCTCTGCCTACTGCCTACCGCCTACTGCCTACTGATTATGATTGCCACGCTCCAACGAAAACCTCTCGGCCAACTGCTGCTTGCCAGGGGCTTGGTCAAGCCCGAGCAGCTCGAGCGCGCGTTGGACGAGCAGCGGCGGAGCAACCACCAGAAGCTGCTGGGCGAGGTTCTCGTCGAGCTGCGCATCTGCACCGAAGACCAGATCACCGAAGCGCTCGCCCAGGCGTACGGCGTGCCTTACGCGCGGGTGAGCCCGAAGATCGCCGACCCCAAGGTCATCTCCGTCCTCCCCAAGGAATTCCTCGAGAAGCACCAGGTTCTCCCGCTGTTTCTCGTCGAAGGGTTGCTCACCGTCGCCGTCCCCGAGCCGGCCAACGTCTTTTTGCTCGAAGAGATCGAGCGACTCAGCGGCTACCAGGTGCAGGTCGTCGCCGTCACGACGCGCGACATCAAGGCGACCCTCCAGGCGTATCTCCCCAACGACAAAGTGTTCGTCATCGACGACATCATTGAGGAGGTCCAGCCCGAAGACTTCGCCTTGATCGAGACGACCGCCAAGGTCCAGGACATCGCGAACCTGGAGATGGCGGCGGGGGACTCGCCGGTCATCAAGCTGGTCAACTACGTGATCTTCAACGCCGTGAAGGAAGGCGCGTCCGACATTCACATCGAGCCCGGCGACGGCTACCTCCGCGTCCGCTACCGCATCGACGGCCGGCTCACGGAAAAGCTCCGCCCCCCACACCAGATGGCCGCCGCCGTCACCAGCCGCATCAAGATCATGGCGCAGCTGGACATTTCCGAGCGCCGCCTCCCGCAGGACGGGGGCATTCACGTGATGATGGACAAGCGCCCGATCGATCTGCGCGTCAGCACCATGCCGGGCAAGCACGGCGAGAAGGTCGTCGTCCGCGTGATCGACAACGACAAGGCCAGCGTCAACCTCGAGAAGCTCGGCTTCGGCTACGACACGCTCAAGCAGTGGCGCAAGCTGATCGCGCTGCCCAACGGCATCGTCCTCGTCACCGGCCCGACCGGCAGCGGCAAGAGCACGACGCTCTATGCCGTGCTTCAGGAGCTTAACAGCGACGACACGAACATCTGCACGGTCGAGGATCCCGTCGAGTACGCGCTGAGCGGCGTGAACCAGTTCCAAGTGAACGAGAAGGCCGGCGTCGGTTTTCCCAACGCGCTGCGGGCGCTGTTGCGGCAGGATCCGGACATCATGATGGTCGGCGAAATCCGCGACGCCGAGACCGCCAAGCTCGCCACCCAGGCGGCCCTCACCGGGCACCTGGTCCTCAGCACGCTGCACACGAACGACGCGCCCGGCGCCATCACGCGGCTGTTCAACCTCGGCATCGAGCCATACCTCGTCGGCGCGACCGTCGCCGGCGTGCTGGCGCAGCGGCTGGTCCGCAAGCTCTGCCAGAACTGCCGCGAGGCGTACGAGCCGTCACCGAACGAAAAGCGCCAGATGGAGCGCCTCGCTGGCGAGGTCCAGACGCTCTACCGCCCCAAGGGCTGCTCGCGCTGCCGCAACCTCGGATACGTCGGGCGGATCGGCATTTACGAGCTGTTCGTCCCCGACGACGGGATGGTTGACCGCATCAGCCAGGGCGCGAACCTCAACGAGATCCGCCAGATGTCCAGGGACTCGGGGATGAAGACCCTGCGCGTCGACGGCACGGAAAAGGTCAAGGCCGGGATCACGACGTTGGAAGAAGTGTATCGAGCGACGACTTGAGGAATAAGGATGAGGGATGAGGGATGAGGGGATGAATCAGTCGTTTCATCCCTCATCCTTCATCCCTCATCCTTCGACTACCCATGCCCACATTCGCCTACTCAGCCCGTGACAGTTCCGGCGCGCTCGTGAACGGGACGCTGCTTGCCGCTTCGGTGGCCGAGGCGTCGAAGGCGCTGCGCGCCGAGGGTAAGTACCCGACGGCGGTGCATCCCCTCAACGAGGCGGCCGCCGCGGCCGCGTCCGCCCACGCCGACGGGAGCGGGCAATCGGTCCCCAACGTTAAGATCACGCGCGATGACGTCATTCAATTCTCGACGCAACTGGCGATCATGGTCGAGACCGGCGTCACGCTCAGCGAAGCGCTCGACTGCATCGCCACCCAGACCGAGCGCCCGAACGTCAAGAAGCTCATCGCCGACGTCGCCCGCCAGGTGCAGGGCGGCGCGGATTTCAGCGCCGCGCTGGCGCGGCACCCGCGGAGCTTTCCCCGGCTGTACGTCGCGCTGATCAAGGCCAGCGAGAAAAGCGGCATGATGTCCAAGCTGCTCATCCGCGCCAACACGTACCTCAAGGACGAGGCCGAGATCCTCCGCAAGGTGAAAGGCGCGCTGACCTACCCGGGCATCATGCTCGCGTTCGCGACGACCACGACGATCTTCCTGCTCGCGTTCGTGCTCCCCAAGTTCACCGGCATCTACGCCGGCAAGGGCGCCGCCCTCCCCGTGCCGACGAAGGTTCTGATGAACCTCAGCGGCTTCCTCGTCGGCCACTGGATGGCCATCATCGCGGGGCTGTCGACGCTGGCGGTGCTGGGTTACCTCTACTTCACGACCGAAGGGGGGGCGCGCGTGGGGCATTGGATCCAGATCAACGTCCCGATGATCGGCAAGATGTTCCGCAAGCTGCACCTGGCCCGCACGCTGCGCATGGTGGGCACGATGGCCGGCGCGGGGGTCAATCTCATCGACGCGGTCCAGACAGCGCAGGATTTGTGCGGCAACACGTACTATCGCGAGCTGTGGGGTAAGGTCTCGGAGCAGATCCAGGCCGGAAAGCAGCTCTCCGAGCCGCTGTTCGCCAGCCCGCTCGTCCCGCGCGGCATTTCCCAGATGCTCCACAGCGGCGAAAAAAGCGGCAAGCTCGCCAGCGTGATGGAACAGGTCTCCGGCTACGCCGAGCAGGAGCTGAAGGAGCAAATCGCCGAACTGACCCGCTATATCGAACCGGCCATGATCATCATCATGGGCTTGATCATCGGCGGCGTCGCGCTGGCGCTGCTGCTCCCGATCTTCACGATGAGCCGCGTCGTCGCGAGCTGATGCGGGGCGCGAAAAAATTTCCTGACTGTCCGTCATTCCTCCTGCGCGGCTCGTAAACCCGTTTGGGCAAACGTTCTCCGTCATGCTTTACCAGTAAAGTAAACGCATTCGCAGACGGCACTTAAGTTAGTTTTCTATTGCTTCTGGCGCTCCCGGCGGCATACTGTACGCTGACACCGGTAAGCGAGAGGGTCGGCAGAGCCGCCGACCTGCCCGTTTCCCGGAGAAATCATTTCGTTTTCCATTTCATTTCAGTCGCGACAGCGCGGATTTACCTCCCCGCGGGCGACGGAGGAGCAGAGGGCCATGAGAAAATCGTCTTATTTCGTCGCGTCCGCCGTGCTGGGCGTGCTTCCGTGCGCCGCCCCAACCGCCATGGGAGCGTTGACCGACTCCGACAGCTTCGATTACACCGGCACGACCCTCAACGGCCAGAACGGCGGGACGGGCTGGAACGGCGGGTGGTTCGCAACGGGGACGCTCCCGTCCGTCCAACTTTCGAATGATGGGGCCAGCCTTTCTTACCCGGCCAGCTTCGAGCCGCCGGCCACGACGCCGCCCTCATCGGGCTCGCGCGTCAGCCATGGTGGGTTGACCGTCAATGCGAGTTCCTCGCGCCTGCTTGCTGACACGTTCGACATGACCGTGGAGGGCAACACGATGTACGCCAGCGCGCTGTTCCAAAAAAACGCAGCCAACGGCGGCGACGTGAACAGCGACAACGTACTACTGGAATTCGTCGACTCCCTCGGCAACCGGCGCTTCGGACTCGGCATTGAGGGCACGGGTGACAGGCCGTGGCTCAACGCCGGCGGCTCAGCGACCGGGCCGGACGCTGTGACCGCGGGAGAGACATATTTCCTCGTCGCAAAGGTCGTATCGAGCGCATCGGGCAGTGATACCGCATTCCTCAAGGTTTTCGGAACGGATTACGCGAGCGAGGTGCCGGTGGACGAGCCCAGCGCTTGGGATGCTACGGTTTCGATAGTGACCGGCGCCGTGCTCGATCGCGTTCGCATCCGCATCGACCCGGGCAACACCAGCGACCTTCCCGGCGAAGTCGATGACATTCGCATCGGGACAGACTGGGCGTCCGTGGCAGCCGTCCCCGAGCCGTCCTCGCTGGCGCTGCTCGGTCTCGGCGGCCTGGCGTGCCTGCGACGCCGGCGCGCCTGATCGCGCGGGCGGCGAACTCATCTTTCAACATCTCGCGCGGTGGTCGGTTCATCCCGACCACCGCGCTGTTTTTACAGCGGCACGTTGCCGCAGACGGCTCCCGCCGCGCTGCAACCGGACCGTTCACAACGTATGATGTCGCCATGGCCACCCCCGAGATGTCCGATACCACGACCCGCGGCGTTCGCGTCGGGGCGACCGCGTTTTTTCTGCCCGATCAGTCCGACCCGGACAACCGCAAGTTCCTCTTTGGCTACAACATCGTCATCGGAAACTACGGCGACGTTCCCGTGCAACTGCTTCGCCGGCATTGGGTGATTATCGACGGGTTCGGACGGCGCGACGATGTCGAGGGCGACGGCGTCGTCGGGCAGACCCCGCGGCTGGAGCCCGGCGAGGCGTTCAAGTACCAGAGCTTCTGCCCGCTGAAGACCCCCTGGGGCACGATGGAAGGCAGCTACACCCTGCGCACCGACGACGGCGAGGAGTTCGACGCGCCCGTCGGCCGATTCTTCCTTACCCAACCCGAGCGCGAAAAGGCGGGGAGCGAGCGGTAGGACTTCCGCGGCCCGGTGTTTGTCCCTGTTTTCATTCAATTAAATCGCACGGATTGAAAATGATAGAGTGGATCACTGCCCCGCAGGAGGTGACGCATGTTGACGATTACCCTTCCACCGGAAGTCGAAAAACGTCTAAACGGAGAGGCGTCCCGTCAGGGATTGGCTGCGGAGGAGTACGTTCAAAAGCTCATCGTTGAACACCTGCCGACAGGAAACGAGTTCGCTTCACTTGCGGAATTGTTCGCCGAGTGGGAGGCGGAGGAGGGCACGGATGATCCAACCGAAATCGTTCGTCGGAATCAGGAGGTCGAAGAGTTTAAGAGGCGATGAATCGCAACCGCAGGGAGATGGAGGAAGAACGATGTCATCACCGCTTCGCCCATTGATTTCGGGTCTCGCATGCGTCGCGTTGCTCGCCGCCGCGCCGGTCGCGCGGGGGGAACCGTGGCGGTTCAAGGAAGAATTTCGTCCGCATCTCATTAAGGCCGTCCCCACGATCCTCGCGCAGCAGGACAAGCAGACCGGCCGGTTCGGCACGGGCATCTGGATCGTCCGGGATCAGGAACTGATGTACCCGCTCGCTGCGGCCTGGAGCGTGAACCATCCCGACAACCCGCACTATCAAAGCAAGGAGCTTCTCGACGCGGTCATGGTGGCCGGGGATGCGCTGATCGAAGACCAGGACGCGAAGGGGATGTGGGTTTTCCGAAAGAAGGACGGGTCGACCTGGGGCGACATCTACATGCCCTGGACTTATTCGCGATGGATTCGCACGTTTGACCTGATCAAGGACGCCATGCCGCCCCAGCGGCGAGTTCGGTGGGAGCGAGCGCTGACGCTCGGCTTCGAGGGCATCGCGCGACAGGAATTGAAGCACATTCACAACATCCCCGTGCACCACGCGATGGCACTATATCACGCGGGCAAGGCGATGGATCAACCAAAGTGGTCGGAGCAGGCGACGGCGTTCATGAAGAAGGTGGTTCAGTCGCAGGATCCCGGCGGGTTCTGGTCCGAAGGCGAAGGCCCGGTCGTGGGGTACAACATTGTCTATGTCGATTCGATCGGCGTGTATTTCGCGCTGAGCGGCGACGAAAGCGTTCTCCCCGCGCTGAAGAAGGCTGCTGATTTCCATTCGAATTTCGTCTATCCCGACGGCACCGCCGTCGAGACCATCGATCAGCGCAACCCGTATCACGCCGTCTCCCCGGTGCTGAACGTGGGATTCACGTTCACGCCGGCCGGTCGCGCTCATCTCCGCCGGCAGTGGGAGAAGGTCAAGGCCGGCGGCGAGGGCATCAGCGCCGATGGCGCCGCTTCGATGTGGCTCTACGGTCGGGAAGGCGAGCAAGCCCCGCCCCCCGCCGACGGAGCAAGCTTTGTCATTGGCGATAACGACGCGATGGTGAAGCGCCAGGGGCCGTGGTTTGCCTGTCTCTCGGCGTATACCGCGCCCGTCCCCACGTCGCGATGGATTCAGGATCGCCAGAACTTCCTCAGCCTCTACCACGACTCGGCCGGCGTTTTTCTCGGCGGGGGGAATACGAAGCTCCAGCCGCTGTGGAGCACGTTCACCGTCGGCGACGTGTCGCTGCTCAAGCACAAGCCGGGTGACGAGAACCCCACCTTCACCCCGCCGAAGGGAATCGTGCACGTGCCGACATCAGCGACGCTCGACCCGGAGACGGCGTCGCTGGTCCTCGACTACGACGGCGCCGCGTGCGCCGTGCAGGTCGATCTGTCGAATCCTGACGCGGCCCGCGTCACGTACAAGGTCATGACCACGCCCACGCGGCCCGTCGAAGCGCACGTCACGCTGTTGCCGCGCATGAAGACGGTCTGGCGGACCGCATCGGGCAAGTCCGGCAAGCTGACCGCCCAGCCGATCAACCTCGGCCCCGGGGAAGCGGGCGAGTGGATCGAGCACCACGGCGTTCGCGTCTTACTCCCGCCGCAGGCGCGCATCACTTGGCCCGTCCTCCCGCACAACCCCTACACGAAAGACGGCCACGCCGACGCGAACGAAGGCAGGATCGTCATCACGCTCCCGTTCTCGCCGGACCTGCTCAAACACGAGCTGGTGATCGAGGTAGCAGAGTAGAGAGAGGCTGAGAGCGTGTGAACTTTTGTGTAGCATGGGTTTTCAACCCGTGCCTTTCGGGGCGGAAACACGGTTTAAAACCCGTGCTACGAAAGAATTCACAACCTCTGAGCGTGACAGGTATCTTGCCCGTGCGGGCCACGCCGGCAGCGGCGAGAACCCATGTCGCGTTGCACTGGCGGAGGAGCATTTCATCCCATGGCAGCACCATCACTCGGAAAACCCCAACCGCTCGGCACTTCCCCGAGCTTCGGGTTCGGCGACCGGTTGGGGTTGGCGACGCCCGGACACGTCGCGGCGCTGAAGCAGGCGGGTTCAGGCATCGAGCCGATGTTCGCCCAGCAGTCGATCCGCGAGATGACGCGTACCGGTCGCTCGGCGCATGAAGTCATGCAGGACGCGCTCGCCGGCGCGGCCGAGGCCGGCTTCACCGGCCGGCAGGGCGCCGACGCCGATCACCTCAAGACCCCCGACGACGTCGACCGCACCGCCGATGCCGGGTTCGTGTTCTTCACCATCGACCCGTCCGACAACGTCGACGGTCGCGCTGACTCCTACGACGAGCGCACGCTTTCGGAAAAAGTGAAGGCGCTCGGCGACGACGCGAAGTGGGTCGCGGCCTTCAAGGGGCGCAAGATCGATCTGCCAAACGGCACGAAGCTCACCATTGACGATCAAGCCGTCGCCCGCGCATCGGTGAAGTACGCCAAGGCGGTGAACCGGGCCGTGGCGCTGGCGAAGCACATCGACAGCGTGATGCGCGGCAAAGGCGCCGCGTATGAGATCGAATTGAGCGTGGACGAAACCCCCCAGCCGACGACGCTGGCCGAGCATTTCATCGTGGCCGAGCGGTGCTTGTCGGAAGGGATGAACCTCGTCAGCCTCGCCCCGCGGTTCATCGGCGACTTCGAAAAAGGCATCGATTTTAAGGGCAACCCTTCGATAGGCTCAGGACCAGCTCTCGCCGCGTTCGAGAAATCGTGCGCCGATCACGCCGCCATCGCGAGAATGCTCGGCCCGTACAAGCTCAGCCTGCACAGCGGGTCCGACAAGCTGGCGATCTACCCCGCGTTCGCCCGCGCGACGCAGGGGCTGTTCCACGTGAAGACGGCCGGCACGAGCTACCTGGAAGCGCTGCGCGCGATCCTGCGTCACGACGTGACGTTCTTCCGCCGGATCGTCGATTTCGCCCGCAGCCGGTACGAGGCCGACCGCGCCACGTACCACGTCTCCGCCACGCTTGATAACACGCCGCCGCCATCGGATCTGAATGATACGCAGCTCGAGCAGCGCTACCTCGAGCGCTGGCAGGACGTGAAGGGTCCGGTCGGCTTCACCGAACCCGGCCGGCAGATCCTGCACACGACGTTCGGCTCGGTCCTCAAGGAGGAACAGCTCCGCGGCCCCTTCTTCCAGATACTGCGCGAGCACCCACAGACGTATAAAGAAGTCCTGACCGACCACTTCGCGCGACACCTGAAGTCGCTGCGGTCGGGGATGTAAGCACGAAAGCGATGGAACCGCAGATGAACACAGATGAACGCAGATAAAAATTGAAGTGGTTTTCATCTGTGTTCATCTGTGTTCATCTGCGGTTAATCCATCTTTGAATTGATCGGAGACAACAATGTCCGACGCTTTGCAAGCCAGTGCGATTTTCGCGGCGGTCGAGCGCGCGATGCGCGGTCAGCCCATCATCGACATGCACACGCACCTGTACCCGCCGACGTTTGGGACGCCGGATCCCAACACGGGTGGGAAGATCGACGCGAGCGGCATGTTGCTGTGGGGGAGCGATGAATTGCTCACGTATCATTATCTCGTCGCCGAGGTCTATCGCGTCGTCCCGGCGAGCAGGCTGCCCTACGCCGAGTTCTGGAAGATGAGCAAGCCCCAGCAGGCGGACCACATCTGGAAACACCTGTTCCAGGAGCGCAGCCCCATCTCCGAAGCATGTCGCGGCGTGCTCACGACGATCCAGAAACTTGGCCTGGACCCAACCGACACGCCCGAAAGCTGGCGGAACCATTTCGCGCAGCAGGACGCGAGCGCGCACATCGACACCGTGATGCGAATTGCGAACGTGACGTCGATCACGATGACCAACGCGGTGTTCGACGACAACGAACGGAACCGGTGGCTGGCCAACAAGAACGTCGGCAGCGATCCGCGGTTCACCGCCGTGCTGCGCATCGACCCAATCCTGCGCGACTACCCGATGGCCGCGAAGAAAATGTCGGAGTGGGGCTACAACGTGCAGCCGGAGATCGGCCAGCCATCGATCGAGGAGGCCCGCCGGTTCCTGCGCGACTGGCTCGACCGCACACAAGGCATTTACGTCGCCGTCAGCCTGCCGCCGGAATTCCGCTACCCCGCGGAAGGTTCCGACCCTGTCGCCGGCGCGGGACAGACGATGCTCGATCAGGTCGTCCTCCCCGTCTGCGCCGAGCGCGGATTGCCGTTCGCGATGATGATCGGCAGCCGTCTGAAGGTGAACCCAGAACTGCGCGACGGCGGCGACGCCGAAGCCAAAGCCGACATCGTCTCGCTCCAGAACCTCTGCCGGCAATTCCCGAAGAACAAATTCTTCGTCACCATGCTCGCCCGCGAGAACCAGCACGAATTGGCGGTGACGGCGCGGAAATTCGGCAACCTGATGGTGTTCGGCTGCTGGTGGTTCCTGAACAACCCCAGCCTGATCGACGAGATCACGCGCATGCGCATGGAGCTTCTGGGCACGAGCTTCATCCCGCAGCATTCGGATGCGCGCGTGCTCGACCAGCTCATCTACAAGTGGGAGCACAGCCGACAGCTCATCGGAAAGGTGCTGGCCGATAAGTACGCGGACCTCCACAGCGCCGGCTGGCCCATCACGACGAAGGCCATCGAGCGCGACGTGAAGCTACTCGTGCATGATAACTTCATCAACTTCTTGAAGATTTAGAAGACAGGACTTGAACACCCATTCTCCATGTCGATGAATTTCTTCGAATTTCGCGAAAAGCTGACGGCGCGGCGCGATGAGGCGCCCGCCCCCGCACCGATGGAAGCGGCGCACGGGTCGCCGGCGCCCACGCCGCTTAGCGTCACGCAGCTCACCGCGCAGATCGACCGCGCGATCAAATCCGGCGTTCCCGGCAGCGTGCTCGTGAAGGGCGAGGTCAGCAACTTCAAGGAGCACCGCGGCTCCGGGCACCTGTACTTCACGTTGAAGGACGCATCGTCGTGCCTTGCGTGCGTGATGTGGAAGAGCGATGCCGAGCGGGTGAAGTTCGATGTGCGCGATGGGATGGAGCTCCTCGCCACCGGGCGCGTGGCGGTCTACGCGACGCAGGGGAAGTACCAACTGTACGTCACGCGGCTTCAGCCGCTGGGGCAGGGGGCGCTGGAGCTGGCGTTCAGGCAACTGCACGCGCGACTCGAAGCGGAAGGGCTTTTCGCGCTCGAGCGGAAAAGGCCGCTGCCGACGTACCCGTCGCGCATTGCCCTCGTCACCGGCCGGGGGACGGCGGCGATTCAGGACATGCTCAAGGTGCTCGGGCGCTACCCGTGGGTGCGGCTGTGCATCGTGAATGTCCCCGTCCAGGGCGACGGCGCTGCCGAGAAGATCGCCGACGCCCTCATGCGCCTCAGCCGGACCGGCGCGCGCTGCGGCAGCGTCCACGTCATCCTCCTCGGTCGCGGCGGGGGGTCGCTGGAGGATTTGTGGGCGTTCAATGAGGAAATTGTCGCCCGCGCGATCGCTGCGTCGCGCATTCCCGTCATCACCGGCATCGGCCATGAGGTCGACACGTCGATTGCCGACCTGGTCGCCGATTATCACGCGCATACACCCACGGAAGCGGCGCAGGTCGCGGTGATGCACTGGCGGAAGGCGGGCGCCGACATCGAAGCGCACGCAGGGCGGCTGCACCGGTCGGTGCGCGGGCTGGTGCACGACGCCCGGCGGCGGCTGGCGATGGTCGAGCGGCACGAAACGTTCCGCCGGCCGCGCGATCGGGTGGACCAATTGCGGCAACTGCTCGACGACCGCCAGCGCTCGTTGCAGGCCGCCGCCGAAGGATTGGTGCAGCGCCTCCGGCAGCGCCTCGCGACGACCGAGCAGGGGCTGGCGGTCGCCGGCAATGAGCGGCTGCGCCGGGACCGGGAAAAGCTCGCGCGGATGACCGTCGCGCTCAGCGAGCGTCACCCCCGGCACGCCGCCGGTCTCGCCAGGGCGCACGTCGCGGCGCTGGATGCGCGGCTGAGCGCCGTCATGTCCAACAGCCTCAAGCGGCAGACGCTGAAAATCGACCTGCTCGCGCGACACCTCATCGCCGTCGGTCCCGAACAAGTCCTCCAGCGCGGCTACTCGATCACAACGCTGAAAAAAGGCCGAAAGGTCGTGCGTTCGGCTGACCAGGTGCAACCCGGCGACCGGCTCGTCACGCGGCTTGCCGACGGGAAGATCGAATCGACGGCCGAGGATCAGAACCAGCCCGGTCTGTTCGAGTAAAGGCCAGGCAACTCGGCGGGCGGGGGCCACGGGGCATGCGGGTCACGCGGTGGCGGGGTCAGGCTGGCCCGGCACCGCGCCGCACTCCGGGCACTGCTCGGGGCTGGCGCGGAGGTCGTATCCGCAGTGGAGACACCGACCTTCCCGCGCGCGCCGCATTTTCCGAAGCCGATGTACGAGCCACACTGCCGGCGGCAAGCCCGTTAGCAGCGTCGGCAGCCAGTACGGCACGCGCAGCGTCAGCAGGTTCAAGTGGAGGACTTCCGGGCCGCTGAAGCTGCCCATCGGCGCCAAGTTGCGCCGCCTGTCGAACTCGAACCAGTGGCTGCGGGCGAACGGCTCACCCGGGTTCCGTTGTCCCGGCATGTGGACCTCGTGGTACCGCTTGCCCGCCGGCTGCACGAAATTGTCGGCCCACCGTGGTGTGTTCACGAGGGCGCCGTACTCGATGAGCAGCACCCCGCCGTTTCTCGACGTCACCGTGCGGTTTCGCCAGTACCAGTGCGCGCCTTGGCGCGGCATGACCGTGTCGAAGAGGACGTCGATGCGAACGTAGCTGCGGACCCAGAGGAAGACCGTCACCGCGCAGCAGATCAACAGGAGCAGCATGGCCGCAGTCGTGAGGGAACGTCGCATCGTGTCCCATGCTACCGAACTCCACGGCCGGCCGCATGACGTTTGCCTTCATGCCATGTAGAGCTTCTAGAAATCCGGGGGGAGCCACAGAGGCACAGAGACACAGAGGCCCGCTCGTGATTGCGACGCGTTGTTTCAGAACGTCGTCCTATGCCGAGTTAAGATGGGCCACTCTCTGTGAGTGGCGCGGCACGTCGAGCACGCCTCTGTGCCTCTGTGGCTCCCTGTTTTTAAAAGCTGTTAGCGCGGCGCCGGCGCCTGCGATTGTGGACCGTTGCGCTTCGATCACGAACGGCTGCGCTTCAATCGTGAACCGTTCCGCTTCAATCGTGAACCGTTCCGCTTCGATCGCAAACCGTTGCGCTTCGATCGCGAACGGTTGCGCAGTGATCGCGAAGCGCTGCACTTCACTCGCGAACGCAGCATCAGCAGCGATGAATCGCCCGCCGTTGAAGACGCGCGATGCGCGTTCAAGGATGCGCGAAGGATCTATCACGTTGCACGAGGGCGGATTGAAGCGCGACGGGTTCCCATCGAAGTTGCACGTTGCCGGTTCGAAGATGCGCGTTGCGCGAGTGAAAATCACCCGTTGGCACGGGAGCGGGAACGCCGGACGTCGAAGGGAGAGGTGAGGACGTCGGGGGGTGACGCGCCGCCGCGCGGAGAGGGAGGTGGGGCACGTCGGGGTGATCGTCGACCACGCGAGCGGACGGCGCGGACGGCAGAGGGGGACGTTTCGGCACGCGCGTGGCAGGGCGGGACGCTCGAGCGTCCTGCCGGTAATCGGACTCCGCGGTTCAAGCGAGTGGCGATTTCTTGTCGATGAAGCGGGGTAGGCGGGTGGCTGCGCCGGTGGCGCGGCGGGCGGCTGCGGGTGGGGGCGCCCTGCGCGTTGAACGATCGATCCGGGCTGGGTGCGCGCCCGATAACCTGGAGTCACATCATGGGCAATCGGTTCATTCCCGACGGGGATTCGGCCTTCGAGAGCATGGCGCGGGGGTTCGCGACGACGATCGCGAAGGACCCGGAGAAGTACACGCTCAACGCGCACGATGCGGAGATGCTGACCCGCGCCGTGCGGACGTTCGAGGACGCGCGCAAGCAGACGGCGCGCGGCACCCGCACGATCGCCGCGGTGCGCGGGAAGGACGACGCGCGCAAGCGGGCCGAGGAGATGGTCCGCCGTCTCGGGCGGATCATCCGCGCCAGCGACCAGATCAGCGAACCGGACAAACTGGCCGTCTTCATCCACCCGCGCGACCCCCGGCCGACGCGGCGCACGGTGCCTCTGACGCCCCCCGTGCTGCACTACATGGGTGCGGAGAACGACGCCGGGTACGGCGGGGCGGGAATGCACGTGATCCACTTCAGCGAGTCGCCCGACATCAAGGGGCGGAAGAAGCCGCACGGGGCGGTGCGAATCGAGCTGTTCGTAGACCTGGTGCCGGACGGTCAGCCGATCCCGCGATTTCCGGGTCAGCACCTTGGGGGGCGGCCGTGGTATCTGCGGTCGTTCACGTCGAGCCCGATCCGCGTGGCGCCGCCGATCCCGCCGGTGTCAATGATGGTGGTGTACTGGGCGCGCTGGGCGGACGCGAAGGGGAACGTCGGACCGTTCTCGTCCACACTCCGCGCCCGCGCCGAAGGCTGGGGCGGCGTCGCCGCCATGCCGCTGCTCGGGCCGATGCCCCAGGTGAAGCAGCTGGCGAACGACCCGAAGTACATCACGACGATCACGCAACTGCGGCAGTTCGAGCAGGTGAAGGTCGAGCGAATGTTGCCGGATGCGCGCGAGGGCGGCGATGCGACGCGAGAATTGGAAAGTGCGCCGGCGGCACCGAAGCAACTGCCGCTGATCGACGCGGCGTAGATACGCTTACGGCGAGAGGAATCCCGTCGTCGAGTCCCCGCCCAACCCGACGCCCAACCCTTCCGGATACACGCTGAAGCGGACGCCGCTCTCGTCCTCGTGCGCGTCGTAATAGAACGTGAACAGCGCGTGGAACCGATCGAACTTTCGCCGCAGGCTGGCACTTGTGTAGACGCTGCCTTCCTCATCGCCGAAGTCGTAGCTCTGGCTGAGCGAGACGCTGTACTTCGTCGTCAGCATGTATTCGGCGACGAGGCTGGCGATCACCGAATCAAGCTCGGCGATGTAGCGCGTGCCGATGAAGTAGCTGAGGCGCGGGTCGCGGCTGACGGCGACGCCCAGCGACGCGGTGGCGAGCTGCCCGCGGTCCAGGTTCTGCTGGAGGTCGGAGAGGACGATGAACGTGTCGCTCACGCGCCACATCGAATCGACGTTGATGCTGTTGCGCGGGATCGACGCTTCGGGCAGGGTGGGGAAGAAGATGCCGCGGAACCCATCAGGCTCGCGCTCGAACTGCGGGGGCTGGTTGCCGAAGAAGTTGCCCTCGACGTTGAGCGTGAAGAAATCCACGCTCCGCCGGCGATTCGGGCTGCCGCGCTTGGTTTGCCAGCGCTGGCGGAGCGCGATCTGCGCGGCGCGGAAATCATGAATCGCGTCGATCTGCTCGTCGTAGATGAACAGCTCGTCGCGGTCGAGCGTCTGCGCGGCGGCGAAGAGGTGCAGCTCCGGCTCAACGATGTGCCGCACGCGGTTGATGTCAAACAGGCGCGAATTCGCGGTCTCGTCCACCTTCCAGAACGCCGTGTTCACGCGCACGCCCGCGGCCGAGTACCAGCGCTCCTCCGCGCCCAGCGTCGGCGCTTCCGTGTACGTCGTCAGCCGGCCCAAGACGTACGGCACGAGCTTGAACGGACCGGCCTGCATGGGGAAGTCCAGCTCCTGGCGGAAGTCGGTGCGGTAGTTGATGTCATCTGGGACGGGAGGCGGATTCCCCGCGGCCGTCAGCCCGGATTGACCGATCAGTCCCAGCGATGGTCTGCCCGGAAGCACCGGCGGGAGGCCCCCCCGCGCACCACGGAACCCCTGGTCGTTGTCGAACGTGCCCGTAACGGGATTGAACACTTGCGCGCCGCTCGTGTTGAACCGCAACGCGCTGAAGCTGTTGTTGCTGAAGAATGTGGCGCGGTCATCGAACAGGCTGTCGCCGATGCGGCGGTAAGTGACCTCCGGCAGCCGCTCGATCTCGAACTGCTCCTGCTGGAGGTCGCTGGTCGTGATGATGTCGTTCGGCTGAAAGCTGAACAGGAGGGAGAACGCTTCGGTGTCGCGCTGGCGTTTGAAGTAAGCGCTGGTCTCCAGCGGCAGTCCCGTCTCGTACTCTTGCTCGTACCACTCTTCCAGGAACGTCGGATCAGAGACGTACGATGCGCGGAGCTGCATCTGCCAGTCATCGGGAAAAAAGTGCTGGTGCTGCCACGATGCGCGCCCGCGCCATTCGTCGTCATGCGGGATGCGGGCGCGGTATCGGCCGAGGTTGTCGCTGCCGCTGTCGTGAACGAGGTAGCTCGTGAATTCGCCCTCGAAGTTCCAGGGCTGCCTGGTCGTGTCGGTGATGAACCCGCCGCCGTAGGTCGCGTCGATGCCGCCGGCGGGGCCGCGGTCGGAGAAGTAGTCCAGCCGGTACGAGACGTCCAGCTCCCCGGGAGGGATTTGGCCGAGAGTCTCGAACAATCCCCACTCGGTCTGAATCCCCGTGCCGAACCCGCGCGAGTTGCTGATGTTGAACCCGCGCAGCGCGGTGCCGCTCTCCGTCATCGTGCCCCCCAGCGCGGGCAGCCAGAAGATCGGCACGCCGAAGCTGCGCAGCGTCGCATCGCGGGTGATGAAGCTCGTGCGCGTGCCGTAGCGCGGGTCGTTGGTGTCGACTTGGCGCACATACGCCTTGTCGGCCGCGATGCTGTAGCTGGGGACGGCGAACGCGCTGGTGCTCAACCGGACGTTCTTGGCGTTGAACTCGGTGACGCCGTTGTTGCGCGACAACTGCCGCAGCGTGTCGGCGCGGACGATCATCGGGATCTGGAGCAGCGGGTCGACCGAGTGCATGACAGCGTCGGTCAGCACGGCGCGGTCGGTGGTGAAATCGTAGAAGGCGCGATTGGCCTCCAGCGTCTGCTCGCCCTTGGCCCGGGTGTCGGCCGGGGTGAAGGTGACGCGGACATCGCCCTCGAGGTAGACGGCCGAGACCGCGTCCTGCGCGCGGGCGATCTCCTTGAAGTCGTCGGCGGCGCTCTTGATCTTGTCGATCTGCGTGAAGATCACCCCGCGGTCCGCTTGCAGCTCGAGGAAGTCGCCGTTGGGCCGCTGCTGGTAAAGCAGTACGCCCTGACCTGCGGCGAAGGGGCTGAGGATGGCGGCGAGCTTGCCGTCGGGCCCTTCGACGGTGCGGATCGACGCGCGGAACGAGATAGGCGGCGTCGTGCTCGCGGGGCGAGTGGTTGGCGCCGCGCCGGGCGGGGGGGCAAGGGCGATCTCACGCGTCGTGGGCAATGGGATCGGTCGCGGGACTTGCGCGGGATCGTCAGGCTCCGAAGGCTGTGTCGCGAGGCGCAATTGCGACGCGGTTTGGAACAGTTCCGTTTCGCTCTCGTCGCGCCCGAAGCGCTCGCCGGCGCCGATGCGGATGTTGCCGCGGACGAACGCGGTCACCATCAACTGCCCGCCTTTGCGCGTCAGCTCGGGCTGTTTAAGCTGGGCGTCGCCGATCAGCGCGATCTCCGCCCGCTCGACCGGCGCCCCGCCCGTGCCGGCGACGGGCGTGAGCCAGATGACCGCGCCGTTGGCCGTCAGAATCCGCTGATCGAGCTCGATCTTCACCGGCCCATCGAGCAGGACGACGTTGATCCCGTTAACCGACCAGGTCGACGCGCGCGTGGCATCGACGGTGAGGCTTTCGCTGACCGGGTCCGACAGTTGCTGCGCCAAAGCGGCGGCGGCGGGCAGAACCAAAGCTGCCAACAGAGCCAATCCGATCCCGCCAAGGCGCACGCGCAGACTCCTTCCCGACCGACGCACCCGCACCGGGCTGGCACGAAGGCGGGCATGATAGAGGTGGCCTGTAGGGGGGTCAAACCGGGCAGAATATGACAAACACTGCTGCAAGCGGAGCGTAGATGCTGATAATGTCCGAGCGCGACCACCGAGGTCGGTTCGGTTGCGCCCCGTGTAGTGGCGACGCCTGCGTCGCCACTACAAACGTAAGGAGAACTCGATGCGTTTTATCGCCGCCGTCCTCGTCCTGCTCTTCGCCGCCAGCTCCGCCCGCGCCGACGCGGCGACGAAATCCGCCTCCGCGCCCGCGACCACGCAGGCCGCGGCGACCACGCAGGCGACGCAGTTCCCGACGCCCGCGGAGCTTCTCGCCAGGATGAAGCAGATGCGCCAGGCGAAGGAGGCGGCGCTGAAGGTCGCGTACATCGACCTCTCTGCGGCAATCGTCGAGAAGCCCGCCGACTTTTCACTCTTCGGCGGCGATGCCGACGCCATGACGCTCCGCTCGGTCATCAGCCGGCTGCATCAGGCGCGCGACGACAAGGACGTGAAGGCCGTGCTCATCACCATCGGTCAGCCGTCGATCGGGCTGGCGCAGGCGCAGGAGGTGCGCGAAGCGCTCGTCGAGCTTCGACGGGCGAACAAGAAGACGTTCGTCTACGCCGACAGCTACGACACCGCCACCTACACGCTCGCCACCGGCGCGACTGACATCTGTCTGCTCGACGGCGGGGAGATCCTCATCCCCGGCGTGGGCGGGGAGGCGATGTTCGCCAAGGGGCTGCTGGACAAGATCGGCGTGAAGGCCGACTACGTGCAGATCGGGGAGTACAAGGGCGCCGATGAGCAATACACGCGCACCGGCCCCAGCGAACAGCTCCGCGGGGAGATGAACCGGCTGATGGACGCGCTGTACGCCCAGATCGTCGAGGGCATCGCGTCGCACCGGAACCTCACCACCGACGAAGTGAAAAAGATGATCGACGACAGCATGCTCATGGCCAAGGGCGCCAAGGAGCAGGGGTATGTCGATCACCTGGTCGATCAGGACGGGCTGCGTGACTTGATCACGAAAAACATCGGCAAGAAGAATGACAAGATCGAGCTGCTACATCACTACGGGCTGGAATCCCGGGAAGCCGTGGATTTCTCCAATCCGTTCGGGTTGTTCGCAGCGCTGAGTCGGCGCGAGGCGCCGCCCACGAAGCCGTCGGTGGCGCTCATTTACGCCGACGGAACGATCATCGACGGCACGGGCGGCGAAGGGATGTTCGGCAATTCGATCGGCTCCGACGACATGCGCCGCGCCCTGCGCATGGCGGCGAAGGACGAGAACATCAAGGCGGTCGTCATCCGCATCGACTCCCCCGGGGGCAGCGCGCTGGCGAGCGAAGTGATGTGGCAGGCGGCGCGACGGCTCGCCGGCGAGAAGCCGCTGGTCATCAGCATCGGCTCGATGGCGGCCAGCGGGGGGTACTACCTCGCCAGCGCCGGCGACCACATCTTCGCCGACCCCGCGGGCATCGTCGGCTCCATCGGGGTCGTCGGGGGGAAGTTCGTCACCAAAGACCTCTTCGATAAGCTCGGCCTGACCACCGAATCCTTCATGCGCGGCAAGAACGCGGGCCTCTTCAGCTCCAACACCCCGTTCGACGACAGCCAGCGCAAGATGATCACCAGTTGGATGCGCCAGACGTACGACCAGTTCACGCAGCGCGTCATGGAGACGCGCCGTGGCAAGATCAAGAACATCGACGAGGTCGCCCGCGGGCGCATCTTCATCGCCAAGGCGGCGAAGGAGCTGGGCATGGTTGACGAGCTGGGCGGTGTTGAGAAGGCCATCGCCCACGCCGCCGACCGGGCGGATTTGAAATCCGGCGACTACGACGTGCGCGTCGTTCCCGCTCCGCGCACCTTCGCCGACTTCTTCGGCGGAGGAGACGGGGGCGCCGAAGCGGCGGCGCGCATGATCCCGACGGTGAAGCTCGATCCGACGTCACTGTTCGGGCAGCTCGCGCCCGGCGTGAAGCGCGCGCTCGGCCAGCACGTCTGGCTCATGCGCCTGCTCGAAGACCGTCCGATCACGCTGATGGCCCCGTTCGTCATCACCACGAAGTAGCGGACTTGGCGGTACGCGGTTTGCTCGATTTCGCCCGTCGCCAACACGGAGCAGCCGCATGCAAAATGAAAGAAAGCCGTCTCTCCCGCAGCGCGCCGGCGCGATCGGCAAGGCACTGATCGTTTGGCTCGCCAGCGGGAGCTTTGTCGTTGCCATTATTGCCTTCTTTGTCTTCAGCGCGATGGGCTGCTAAGCCACTGCATCCTCTTTCATAGCCGCAGGCGGAAGCCGCGGGCTTCCGACGCATGAAGACCGCGGCTTCCGCCTGCGGCTATGAAACAAGGAAATTCGCGCGCCCTACCCATTCCCCGTGCGCCCGCATATCGTCCCCCGTCTAACCGGAGACGGGTGTTTCCATGCTGGGTTTTGGCAAGCGAGATCCTAAACCCGATCCGACCTCTCCCCGCGTCAGCGCGAAGCTCTGCACCGATCGGTTCAACGGCAGGTATCCCCACGTCGGCCTCTACGACTGCAAGGACCGCAAAGTCTGGGTCGCCAGGCCGCTCTCCGGCCAGGCCATCCGCACGTCGCACGCGCGGCTGATCACGGGATCGGACAACGCAACGAGCACCGTGTGGAAAGACCGCTTCCTCTGCTTCTGGTTCTACACCCCGCGCACCGGGGAAGGGTACATCCTCGGCTACCCAATCGACTGGGACGAAGCCCACCTGCTCGTGCGCATCGACCCGAACTGGGACTACGACCGCCAGCGCATGATCCCCGCCGAACTCGAAGACCAGGCCAACGAAAACATCGACCGCCAACTGAAGCACGGCGAGCGCATCATCGGCTTCTTCCGCGATGCGAAGCTGAAGTACCCATTCAGCGTCCACTTCATCGCCCAGCGCGCGACCGACAGCCAGTTCTACGCCAGGCGCGTCGAGCCGCCGGGGTAAAGCGCGATACACCGCGGCGAATAAGGAAAGGCGGGCAACGGAAAGAGGGATATACACGACGCAGCATCATTCGCGAGTGCGACGCGAAAGAGACGCGACCCTTCATCGGTCTCCGCGCCCGCGCGGAGGACGGCGGCAGAAAAGAAGCACGACCACCGCCACGAAGCACGTCATCGCCGCCAGGTGAAGCACAAGCCCCGGACCGGAGCGCACAAACGCCAGCCAGGGGCCGAAGTCGATCAACCGTCCCGCCGCTTCGCCGAAGGAGCCGTGGTGTCGGGGGAGAAAGACAAACGCGAAGTAGGCGCGCGCAACCCACAGCAGCACGAAGCCGCCAACCATCGCGACGACGACCCAGCGAAACTGCTTGTCATGGGATGTTGTCATCGTGGTCGATGGTCCCCGGCCCGCTGCAGCGGTCGGATAGCTTGCACGCCGCTACGCCGCTCGGGACGGTCTCAGTGTTTCGACATGCGCCACGTGTAGGTACGAGCAGAAGGCCAGTCGCTCGCCGTCCGGGTGAGACGGCTCGGGGATAGCCAAGACCAGCGCCTTGGCGGTCACGAACGCCATTTCCGGATGCATGACATTATAGCTCTCGCCACTGCTCATCACGACACGGAATGGCTCGAAGGGCGCGCGCTTCAAGATCTCGCGAAACGTCTCGGCTGTCATGCCCCGTATTGTAGCAGAGAAATGGCAAGCTTGTTCAGCCGACGGCGCGTCCATAGCATTCATTGCATGATCGTCAACTGCATGAGAGTCATCATCGCGGCGCTGTTCCTCGTCCTCGCAACCGGCGTCGACGCACGCGCGCAGACGACCCGGCCGAGCTTTGTGCTTTGCATGGCGGACGATCAGGGGTTCGGCGACGTGCATTACAACCATTACAACGGCGAAGCGAAGCTAAAGACGCCGGTGCTGGATGAGATGGCGCGGACGGGGCTTCGGCTGGACCGGTTTTACGCGGCCGCGCCGGTGTGCTCGCCGACGCGGGGGAGCTTTCTGACCGGGCGGCATCCGAATCGGTTCGGGTGTTTTCAGTGGGGGCATGTGCTGCGGCCGCAGGAGATCACGCTGGCCGAGGCGTTGAAAAGCGCGGGGTATCGCACGGCCCATTTCGGGAAAAGGCACCTCGGGTCGGTGCGGGCCGAGAGTCCGGTGTCGCCGGGGGGGAGCGGGTTCGATACGTGGGTGTCGGCGCCGAATTACATCGACAACGATCCGCTGATGAGCCGTGGGGGCAAAGTCGAGCGCCACGTGGGCGAGAGCTCGATGATCTGCGTTGATGAAGCGTTGAAGTTTATTCGCGACGCATCGGAGAAGGGCGAGCCGTTTTGCGCGGTGATCTGGTTCGGGTCGCCGCACAATCCGCATCGGGGGACGGACGAGTTGATGAAGCTGTATGAAGGGCAGGGGCTGGATCCGAAGCAGCAGGCTTATTTCGCTGAGATCACCGGCATCGATCGCGCGATGGGGAAGCTGCGGAAGCAGATGCGCGAGATGAAGCTCGCCGACGACACGCTGCTGTTGTACACGAGCGACAACGGCCCGCAGGGCCCGGGCGCGAACCGGCCCGGGTCGGCCGGGCCATTCTCCGGGCGCAAGGCGGAACTGCTCGAAGGCGGGATTCGCGTGCCGGCGATCATCGAGTGGCCGGCCGTCATCACCGCGCCGCGGGCGAGCGACGTGTCGTGCAATTCAAGCGACATCTATCCCACCGTCCTGGAACTGGCCGGCGTCGAAGTGAAGGACCAGGTTCGCCCCCTCGATGGCGTCAGCCTCGCGCCGCTCATCTGCACGGGCGCGTTCACGCGCACCCAACCGATGGGGTTCTGGGACTACCCCGCCCGCGGCGTGCGCAGCCCGAGCGAACAACTGCTGGAAGAGCAGTTGGCGGGGAAGCCGTCGGAGATCCTCGACGACGTCGCGCTGTCGAAGATCAGCAAAAAGTATGACGCCAACGACCGGTCCGGCGACGCCGCCTGGATCAACGGCGACTGGAAGCTCCTGCGCCGCGCGCAAAAAGACGCAGCGCCGAAGGTCGAGCTGTTCAACGTCGTGGAAGATCCCGCCGAGGAGCGCGACCGCGCGGCGCAGGAGCCGCAGCGCGTCCAGCAGATGCAGCGAGCGCTGGAGGCATGGCAGGCGTCGGTGGTGAAGAGCCTCAACGGCAAAGACTATGGGAATTGATTGCGCGACTGATTACCGTCCCGAGGTTCACCGGGGAATATCGAGCACGCGTATTGTTTCCCGATCTCTCCGGTCGCCACCGCTCTCCTGGGGAGACTGTTTGCCGCCGCGCTACTCGACTCTGGCTTCAAACGGCACCGCCGGCAGGCCGGCCTTGTTGTAGAGCGTGCACGTTGGATCGTTTGCCCAGCCGTAGCGAACGATCTTCGGCGCGGAGACGCCGTCGGCAGTGACGACAATCGTCTCACCATTGATCCGCGCGCGGGCCGGGACGAACTTGCCGTCCGCGCCGGCCAACTCGAATCCCTGTAGCTCATCGCCCCTGGCGACGAGTCCGCCCTCGACGTGCTCGAAGCGAATGACGGCATCGCCGCCCTTCACTCGCATCGACTTGAACACCGGCCCAGAGTGCGGAATGTCCATTCCATACGCGAGTTTCCGGGCGACGAGCGCCAGCCGGTGCGCAACCGTCTGCTTGTCCTTCGGGTGGATGTCGTTGGAGTCGCCGGCGTCGATCGTGACGGCCAGGCCGACGTTGGGCAGCTCCCGCGCCACCTGCGCCTGCGCTTCGCGCGTGATGGGCCAGAAGCGGCTGTTCTTGAGGTTGGCCAGTTGCACGACAAGGAACGGGAAATCGCCCTGACCCCATGCATCGCGCCAGCTGGTGATGAGGGCGCCCAGCACGTCGCGGTAATGCTCGCCGTAGCGTGTGTTGGTTTCGCCCTGATACCAGATGACGCCGCGGATCGCATAGCCGGCGATGGGCGCGATCATGCCGTTGTACAAACACGCCGGCGCTTCGTGCGGGCGCGGGGGCTCCTGCTTCGTCGCGCCGGGCTTGTGCGGGGGGTTCAGCCACTGCTCGGTCCACTCCGGCTCGTAGGGAAGTTTCAGCGCGTCGAACGTCGGCCGCGGCATCCACGCCTCGGCGCGCGTGCCGCCCCAGGTTGGCTCGATCAGCCCGACCGGGTGGTTCAGCTTCTCGTGCAGCTCCAGCCCGAAGAAATACGCGACGGCGGAGAAATCCGCGACGGTTTCCGGCGAGCACACTTCCCACCGCCCGGTCAGATCATCCTGCGGCTGATCCTTGATCGCCCGGCCGACGGTGAACAGGCGCATCTTCGGATGGTCGGCCGCCTTGATCGCGTCGGCGCCGTTGGATGCGTTTCTCAGCGGGAAGCCCATGTTCGACTGCCCCGAGCACACCCACACTTCGCCGACGAGCACGTCCTGGATGGTGATCGAATTTTTGCCCGCAATCGTGATCTCGATGGGCTTGCTCGTCTCGATTGCGTCAAGTGTGATGCGCCACTTGCCCTGATCGTCCGCCACGGCGGATCGCTCCTGCCCAGCAGCGTTCACGGTAACGGTCTCGCCCGCGTCGGCCGTTCCCCAGATGGGGACATTCATGCCGCGCTGGACGACCATGTGATCGCCAAAGATCGCCGGCACCTTCACGCCGCCGCGCGCGGCAAGGCACGAGCAGGCAATCACGCCGAGCACTGCTAGAGTCGCAGGTCGTTTCATTCGTAGTTCCTTGTCGGTCAACCCAACCGCCGCCAAGGCGGGCACCATGAGACGCTGGACTGAATGATACCGCGCTTCCGTGGCCCGGTCAGACATGGCGGGCGCGGCGGTCAGGGTGCTCGCAGTTCGGTCATGCGCCGCAGGAGCGGCGCGATCGCAGGGGCCCAGTCGGCCGCTTCGTCCGCCGGCGGGAGATCCCATGGGCTGACGTTGCCCAGGCGGTCGATCGTGCCGCGGACGATCACCTCCGGCCGGTCGTGCGGCATCTCGAGCAGCAGTCGGTGGACACGAAACTCGATCACCATCTCCCCGTACCATGGCGACGATGACGCCGCGATCAGCGTCAGCGCCGGGGGTGGCTCGTTGCTCAGCAGATCCCGGCCGGTCACGTTCCGCATCGCCACCGGCGCGCCCGCCGCGGCGTGCAGCACCGTCGGCAGGACGTCGGCGTGCCCCGTCGGCTCGTCCACGTCACGCCGGGGGGTGCCCGCATCCACGATGAAGCACGGGACGCGCGCTTGCGCGGTGATTGAGACTTGGCAGGGCCAGACGGTTTCCTTCTTCCGCCGCACCATTTGGCAGCAGCTTGGCAAGATCGTTCGGCTCGCGGAGCGTGGGGAAGTCTACGCCAGCGGCGTGAAAGACCATGCGACAGCGCTGCACGCGCAGTTCTCACGGGACGCAGCCGGGGCCGACGACTATTTGCCGATCCAAACGTACCTCGTGCCGACGCAACAGAAGATCAATCCCGTTGCCGCCGCGCTGGACCGCTTGAAGGGCATCTGCAAAAGCAGCGCTGAGTCATACCTCAGAACACTTGCCGCCGAGCTTGAGCTAAGCGCCAGCAGCCCTACGCCGACGATCCTCACCGAGCTTGCAGCGCGGATGAACGCGAGCAGCGGGACCATCGCACCGAGCGGCAAATTCTTCTCGTGGTTCCGCGACGAGTTCGCATTCACCAGCTTCCCGCAGGCCGAGCCGCCCGCGATCCCCGACTCGTTTATCACCACTACCATCATCGCTTAGCGCAGGAGCACCAATGCCAGCAGTCGGATTCAGCTTGGACGCGGCTCAGAGAATTGCCGCCGCCGTCCGCAAGGTCGAACGCCAGCCCATGGACCTCATAGGCGAGCGGACACACGCCGCGCCGAGTGAGGCGTCATGCTGGGGCTATCTCTTGTCAACCATCTTGGCGGGCACACATTGGAGTTGGCTCAAGCTCGTGCCCGCCGCGAAGCTGCCGAACGCCGAGGAGCCGTTCGCACCGACCGAATCAGAGCGACCGCTTTTCGACTTGGCATCCCCGACATTTTTCAGTGAGCACACAGCCCGCGAAGCGAACGGCAACGAGGCGATTGAGGCGGCACCGTCGTTCTGCTCACTTCATCGGCTACGACTCTGAGCAGGAGCCGGTGTACGTATTCCAGTACGGCGTGCCCCAGCCCGATCCGGGGCTAATCAGGCTTCACGACCACCGAGATAACGTCACAGGCCGCGGGTTCGCCTTCGCCTGCTATCACAGCGGCACCGGACTCCCGCAGCAACCGTGGCACGTCTGAGCCCACGCCGACAATCTTGTTCCTTTACCCCCCCCCCGGCGACGTACCTCTCACGCTCATGTTCGCCGGGGGTTTTGTTTCACGACTTCTTTTCAACGGGATAGACGCGGTGATGAGGATCCCACCAGACCACGAAGAAGGTTGAATCTTCTCGAAGCCCCCACAGTCGGCGCGTGCCCGACAACCGCAGTGAGAAAAGCTGATCCACATCGTCGAGTTTGATTGCCACGAGTCGATTCTTTGCCTCTTGCGGCAGGCGGCTGACGCTGATCCAGTGATTCATGCTGGCTTCGCGTTCGATTTCAGCCCAGGTTCGTCGCGAGTTGTCGCGGAGGTATTTTGTCCCTTCGAGGAACAGATCATCTTCGTACGATCCATCCTCCTTCTTCCATGCGACCGAATCGAAAAGGGCAAAGTTCCAGATTGGCCGCGCAGTCTGAGCCAGCGCAGGAACCAGCACGCGGGGCCGTTTGCGTGTATCGACCTGCTCAGCGATGCGCGGCTGTTTCCTGCCCATCAGACCCCAGCAGCCGCAACGCCGCTGTAATACTCTTGCATTGAGGGGAGGGTGATTTCGTGGTTGCCCCGATCATCGGGAGCAAGCCCGACGCGAGCCTCTTGCCAAGGGCGTTCAGCGTGCGTGAGTTGGCTTAGCTCATAGCCTTCTTTGTGGCCGTAGAACTGGATGACCGAGTCGATGGTCTCGCGGGCATCCTGATCGAGGGCGGCAGGATTAGCTCGAAGGGAGCCGGGGGCGACATCGAACTGACCCCGGCGAGCCTCGTACAACTCGCGCACGACCGGCCCGCCAATCCACGCCTCGATCTTCTCGTGGAAGAGCGCGCGATCATCCCAAACCAGCGACCAAGCCTGGGCGTAGTAGACCACCTTTTGCAGCTTCATGGCCGACATCGGGCCAAGCCGCTGCAAGATGTAATCCGCCACGTCGAAAGCTGAGTAGTTCGTGGTCATCCGTTCCTCTCGCACCCCATTATACGGTATTCATCGGGGCTTTGTTCAAGTCCGAGGAGCAAATCCGGTAATGAGGAAGGCCGCAGCCGAAGGCCACGGCCCGATTGCCCGCCTGCATCGTCGACGCTCACGCTCGCGGCGCCACGCTCCGGCAGTTCCGGCACCGCCAAACCTTCTGTGTCTTGCCGCCCATGCCGAGAGCACGTCAGGCGGACGGCACGAGCGGCAAGGCTCCTGCGGGGCGTTCTGAGCGACGAGGCGCGGCGGGAAGGATCATCGCAGCCCCGGCCAGGCACCGGGCGCGCCAGCGAGGCCAGCGAGCGATGCACAAACTCACTCGGTCTCAGTCGCATTGCCCGCAAAGTCAGTCGGTTTGTCCGCAAAGTCAGTCGGTTTGTCCGCAAAGTCAGTCGGGCGACTGTCCGCAAACTGCGGCCGAGCGGCGAAAAACGGCACCAAAAACAGACGGCCCTCGCCGGTGAGGCAAAGGGCCGTAAGTGCTTGAGCAAGTGGGCGATAAGGGACTTGAACCCCTGACCTTTCGGGTGTGATCCGAACGCTCTAGCCAACTGAGCTAATCGCCCATCGAGTCCATCAGGTGTGATCCGTGCGCTGTGGCCAACTGAGCTAATCGCCCATCGAGGTAAATCTACGGGGCGGGAGAGCAGAAATCAACCGCGGCGGGCGGTGAATGTTCTCACGATGCGGGCGGTGGTCTCGGTCAGGAGACCGGCGGCGGTGCGGAGAGATTCTTCCAGCGTGATCGGGCCGGGGCAGATGGGGAAGGCGGCGGTAAGACCTTCGGCTAACGCGCGCTCGTGGCCGGGGGCGAGCGCGCCGGTCAGGGCGATGCAGGGGACGTTCAGTTCCTTGCAGATGCGGGCGACGGAGACGGCGGTCTTTCCGCCGAGGGATTGGGCGTCGAGCTTGCCTTCCCCGGTGAGGCAGAGGTCGGCGTCTTTCAGCCGATCAGGGAGGTGGGTGGCTTCCATGACGATGGCGGCGCCGGGGCGGAGGGTGGCGGCGAAGAAGGCCATCATGCCGAAGCCCAGCCCCCCGGCGGCGCCGGCGCCGGGAGCGTCGGCGAGGGGCGTGCGCGACAGCTTCTCGGCGAGTTGGCGCAACCCGTCATCAAGTTCGGTCGTCTGCTCGGACGTCGCGCCCTTCTGTGGTCCGAAGACGGCGGCGGCGCCGTCGGGGCCGACGAGGGGATTGCCGACGTCGCACGCGATAAGAAAATCGATCCCGCGCGTGTTCAGCAGCGGCTCGTACTCCCGAACGCCGGCGGCGAACGTTGCATTGCCGAGGAGTCTGGAGTCCGGTTGCGCGAGTGGGTTCAACGCGTCCGGCGAGTCGAAGCGAAGGAAGTGTTTGAGATCGCCGCCGGTGAGGCGGCGGTCGCCGGCGGAGTAGCTCCGTCCGGTTTTGAGGACGAATCGCGCGCCCCACGCCTGGGCCGCGCCGATCCCGCCGTCGATGGTGGCGCTGCCCCCGATACCGAGGATGATGCGTTTCACCCCGATCTCGGCGGCGGCGAGGAGGAGCTCGCCGGTGCCGTAGGTCGTGGTGCGCACCGGGTCGTATTGATCGGGACGGAGCAGATGAAGCCCGCTGGCGGCGGCCATCTCGATGACGGCGGTGGCGCCTTCGTCGAGGATGCCGATGGGCGCGTCGACCTTGGTGCCCGGGAGCGGGCCGGTGACGCGGCGGGTGACGATGCGCCCCCCGGTCGCGGCGACGAGGGCGTCGACGGTGCCTTCCCCGCCATCGGCCATGGGGCAGACGTCGATCGTGATGGAAGGGTCGACGGAGCGGATGCCGGCGGCCATCGCCTCGCAGACGTCGGCGGCGGAGAGGCAGCCTTTGAACTTGTCGGGGGCGAGGACGATTTTCATCTGCGTCGGAGAGTAACCGGATCGGGGGTGAGACGGGATAGGCGCCTCTACGCGGTTTACGACGCCAAAATCCCCGGGACTTCGCTCCGGTCGCAAAGCTCCCCGTGCTACGCCCCGGAGCGTAGCGCAGCGGAGTCCGGGGATGTCGGGAAGGATCTCCACGGATCAGTCCCGCTCACGCGCCCATGCCCGCTCCTGTCAAAAATGCAGTCGGGTGCGCCGATGTACGTGGGTTGGCAGTGATCGGAATGCAGCTATTCAATGGCCTGCTGCTAGTCTCTGTCAGCACAAGGCTTACAAGCAGATGCATCGAGGCGACTGGTCCGGTATTTGCAAAACTCCGCTTCGGGGCGCAGCCCGCATTGCTGGAGGTCTCCATGCGATTCGACAAGTTCACCATCAAAGCGCAGGAAGCCGTCGTTCGGGCTCAGGAACTGGCTCAGCAGCGGGATCATTCGGAGGTTCTGCCGCTGCACCTGCTCGCGGCGTTGCTCGCGGAGAAGGAAGGCGTTGTCCTGCCGCTGATCCAGAAGATCGGCGTGGATCCCGCGCGCATCGGCGCGGCCGTGGGGTTGCAGCTCGATGCGCTGCCGCGCGCAACCGGCACGCAGACGGGCATGGCGCGCACCACGCAGGACGTGTTCTCCCAAGCGCAGAAGGAGGCGGATCGTCTGAAGGACGAGTACGTCTCGACCGAGCACCTGCTGCTCGGCCTGACGAAAGCAAAGAGCGAGACGCAGGCGCTGCTCACTGGCGAAGGATTGTCGCATGACGCGATCCTCGCGGCGCTGAAGGATATCCGCGGCGGACAGCGCGTGACCGATCAGAACCCCGAGGACAAGTACCAGGCGCTGAAGCGTTACGGGCGCGACCTCGTCGAGATGGCGCAGCAGGGCAAGCTGGATCCGGTCATCGGGCGCGACGAGGAGATCCGCCGCGTGATGCAGGTTCTGGCGCGTCGCACGAAGAACAACCCCGTGCTCATCGGGGAGCCGGGCGTCGGTAAGACGGCGATCGTTGAAGGGCTGGCCGTGCGCATGGCCAACGGCGACGTGCCGGCGGTGCTTCAGAACAAGCGCGTCATCGCGCTGGACATGGGCGCGCTGATCGCCGGCGCCAAGTACCGCGGCGAATTTGAGGATCGGCTGAAAGCGGTCATCAAGGAAGTGACGGAGAGCGACGGCAGGATCATCCTGTTCATCGACGAGCTGCACACCGTCGTCGGCGCCGGCAAGGCCGAGGGGTCGATGGACGCAGGGAACCTGCTCAAGCCCGCCCTGGCGCGCGGCGAACTGCGCACGATCGGCGCCACGACGCTCGATGAGTACCGCAAACACATCGAGAAGGACGCGGCCCTGGAGCGCCGCTTCCAGCCGACATTCGTCGGCCAGCCCAGCGTCGAGGACACGATCGCCATCCTCCGCGGCTTGAAACCGCGCTACGAGACGCACCACGGGGTGCGCATCACCGACAGCGCGATCGTCGCCGCCGCCACGCTGAGTGACCGGTACATCACCGATCGGTTCCTGCCCGACAAGGCGATTGATCTGATCGACGAGGCCGCGTCGCGGCTGCGCATTGAAAACGAATCGATGCCCGCCGAGCTGGATGAAATCCGCCGGCGGACGATGCAGCTCCAGATCGAAACCGAAGCCCTTCGCAAGGAGAAAGACCCCGGCTCCCGCCAGCAGTCGGAGAAGGCCGAGCGCGAACTGGCGGACCTTCAGGAGCGCAACAGCGCGCTGACGGCCCGCTGGGAGGGCGAAAAGGGGGCGATGGACACGGTCAAGAACATCCAGGCCGAGCGCGATCGGTTGCAGACGCAGCTCGAGCAGGCGCAGCGGCAGGGCAATTGGGAGGCGGCGGCGCGCATTCAATACGGCGAGATGCGCGACCTCGAACGGCGCTTCGCCGAGGCTGAGAACCGCGTCCGCCAGATCGGGCAGGACGGTAAGGCGCTGGTGAAGGACGAGGTCACGCCGGAGGAAATCGCGGACGTCGTGTCACGGTGGACGGGCGTGCCGGTGACGCGCATGCTCGAAGGCGAGCGCGAGAAGCTCATGCACATGGAGGAGCGCTTAGCTGCGCGCGTGATCGGGCAGATGGATGCGGTGACGGCTGTCTCGAATGCCGTCCGCCGCAACCGCGCGGGGTTGGGCGACCCGAACCGCCCGATCGGCTCGTTCATGTTCCTCGGCCCCACGGGCGTGGGCAAAACCGAGCTGACCCGCGCGCTGGCGGAGTTTTTGTTCGACGACGAGAACGCGATGGTCCGCATCGACATGAGCGAGTTTATGGAGCAGCATTCCGTGGCCCGGCTCATCGGCGCCCCGCCCGGCTATGTCGGGTACGAAGAGGGCGGTCGATTGACCGAAGCGGTCCGGCGTCGCCCGTACGCGGTCGTGTTGTTCGACGAGATCGAGAAAGCCCACCGCGACGTGTTCAACGTCCTGCTCCAGGTGCTCGACGACGGCCGGCTGACCGACGGGCAGGGCCGGACGGTGAATTTCAAGAACACCGTCATCGTGATGACGAGCAACCTCGGCTCCGACCGCATCCAGGCGATGACCAACCAAGGCGCGACCGACGGAGAGGTGGAGGCGGCCGTCAAGGATCTGCTGAAGGGGCAGTTCCGACCGGAGTTCCTCAACCGGGTCGATGAGATGATCGTCTTCCACCCGCTGCGCAGGGAGCAGTTGACGCTCATCGCGGACGTGCAGTTGGAAAACCTGCGCAAGCGCCTTTCGCAGCGCGGGCTGAAGCTGGAGATGACGGACGAGGCCAGGCAACTTCTCGCCGATGAAGGTTACGACCCGGCGCTGGGCGCCCGCCCGCTGAAGCGCGTGATCCAGCAGCGGCTGGAGAACCCGCTCGCCCAGCGCATCCTCGCCGGAGGTTTCAAGGAGGGTGACACGATCGACGTCGACGTGGACGCTGCGAAGCAGGATTTCACGTTCGCGACGGGACGTGAGACCGTGCAGGCGGAGTTGGTGGGAACAACCGGACTAGGAAGTTAACCGGGGATGAACGCAGATGAACGCGGATAATTGAGGACGCGGAGCAGATTCATAACTTTTTGGACGATTCGGCGTTCATCCGCGTTCATCCGCGGTTAGCCATCTCTTCCGCTTCGCAGCGAAGTACGCGATGATCTCGTCGAGCAGCGTGTCGTTGGCGGGTGGGAATTTGAACGCTCTTACGCGCGGCGGGTCGATCCATTCCATCGCCTGACATTCGATCGCGCGCGGTTCGGCGCCTTCCTCGAGTTCGCAGACGAAGGGGAATAGCCGGATTCGCGCGTGCGAGTAGGCGTGCTCGATCGGCGTGAGCTGCGCGAGGGGCTTGGCGCGGATGGCGAGTTCTTCCATCAGCTCGCGCGCCAGGCAGTCGTGGAGCGACTCGCCGGTTTCGCGCTTTCCGCCGGGGAACTCCCAGCAGCCGCCGAAGGGGTCGGTCTCGCGGCGCCGGCAGACGAGGATGCGCCCGCCGCGCGTGATGACCGCGATGGCGGCGTCGATCTGCTTCATGGGACGGCTCCAGAATCGGTCGTGAAGCGCCGAGTGTAGCGGTCGGGAAATGCGTGGAGAAATGAGGGCGCGCGCCGCGTCATTTCCGCGTGCGAAACGCGCCGCAAGCGAGGCAGCCCGGACGAATCGTCGCATGTCCGTAAGCCACTGTCAAAAAACGGGTTGTAGGCGTAATGCGAATTCATTTTGCTGCGAATCTCTCGATTGACACTGCATATGGGCAAAGGTTATAGTCGCCGCCGTTGTAGTCGTGATCATCGGGCCACGACCTTCCATCTGACATTTGCGGCTTTTCAGCCGTGGCGCACTTCCGGAGGTGGATAGGAGCCACCCCTCCGGAAGTCTTTTTTTGGTCGGTGCCTTTCACTGGTCCGGCGGCTTTCACCGGTTCGCTCTCCCGCTCCTTAGCACCCGCTCTCCAGCAGTGGACGGTTTCGATTCAACCCCTAGAATCCCCGCCGATGACAGGCAGCGCGCGCGGGCAATTCGTTTCGACGGTTCAAGCCAACATTCCCCTCTGCCGCGAGCACTTTCGGCTGGTGCTGAGCGTACCGGCGTTTCCGCCGACGGCGCCGGGGCAGTTCATCCAGGTATCATGCCAGGACGTGCGGGAGATCGAGCGCCTCGATCGCGAGCTGGACTGGTCGACGGCCAACCCGCTTGCCCTGGGGGACGACATGATGCTCACGCCCGGCGCGATGCTCCGCCGGCCGTTCTCGCTGGCGGGGCGGCGCGACGTGGATGGGGGAGGCGTGGAGCTCGACCTCATCCACCGCGTCGTTGGGATCGGCACCGACTGGCTCAGCCGACTGAGACCAGGCGATGAAGTGGGCATTCTGGGACCACTGGGAAACACCTTCCTCCTCCCCCCGGTAAACGCGACGGCGGTGCTCATCGGTGGGGGCGTTGGCATTCCCCCGATGCTGTACCTGGCGGAAAAACTGGCAGGCCGGCGCGCGGTTGCCTTCGCCGGCGCGCTGACGCGCGATCTGTTGCCCTTCACCCTCCGCGACGACATCGCCCCCGGTGGCGCCAACCCATCGCCGTCCATTGAAGAATTCGCCCGCCACGGCATCGCGTCGGTCATCACCACCGACGACGGGAGCTACGGGTTCCGCGGCTTCGTCACCCAGGCGCTGGAGCAGTGGTTGGAGGTTTCGGGGTTCAGGGTTCAGGGTTCAGGAAAGGCAGATGCTCCATCTCCGTCTTCGCTGAACCCTCCCTCTTCCCTGAACCCTGAACCCCGAACCCTGGACTCTAACTTGAACCCTCCGACCCTCTACACCTGCGGCCCCGAGCCCATGATGAAGCGCGTCGCCGACATCGCCGCCGCACGGAACCTCGACTGCCAGATCGCCGTCGAGCGCGCGATGGCATGCGGCATGGGGACGTGCCAGAGCTGCTGCATCCGCGTGAAAAAGCCCGATCCCTCGCAACCGCCGCTTGTCGGGCGCGACTGGTGCTACCGGCTGGCGTGCACGGATGGACCTGTATTTCGCGGGGCCGACCTTCTCTGGTAGAAGTTGACACGACTATGACCACCATCGGCATGCATTACGACGTGATCGCCGGCAAGGAGGAGGAATTCGAGCACGGGTTCCTCGCCGTGATCGACGTCCTTAAAACCCTCTCCGGCCACGTCGACACCCACCTCTACGAAGACGTCGCGTCCGTCGGCAGCTACGTCATTCTCAGTCAGTGGCAGCGCAAGGAAGATTTCGATGCCTTCCTCAAGAGCGATGCGTTCAAGAGCGCCGTGGCATGGGGAAAAGCTGAAATCCTGCGCTCGCGCCCGCGGCATAAGGTGTACACGAGTGATTGACGCGGGGTCCGGGGAGGAACGTTCATCGTGCTCTTGCTCGTTCAGCGCGGACCCATGAGTGCGCTCGCGACATCGCACGTCATCCGTTACAACACCCGCCGTGCCTGACCTTTCCGTCAACCTCGCCGGATTGAAGCTCTCCAATCCCACCCTCACCTGCTCGGGCACGTGCGGATACGCGTTTGAGTACGCCGACTTCATGGACCTCTCGCAGCTCGGAGGGTTCGTCACCAAATCGATCACCCGCGAGGAGCGACCGGGGAATGAGCCGGCCCGCATCGTCGAGACGCGGGGGGGGATGCTCAACGCCATCGGGCTCGCCAACGTCGGGCTGGACCGGTTCCTGAGCGAAAAAGTCCCGCAACTGAAGAAGATGCCCTGCCCGGTCATCGTGAACGTGGCGGGTCACAGCTTCGACGACTACACCGAGACCTGCGCCGCCATGAACGCGCTGGACGAGGTCGTCGGCGTGGAGCTGAACGTCTCCTGCCCGAACGTGAAGGACGGGCTGACCTTCGGCACGCATCCGGGACGCCTCAAGGAGCTGACGGCCGAGGTGAAGAAGGTCCTGCCGAAGAAACGGTTGATCGTTAAACTGTCGCCGAACGTGGAAGACATCACGCTGACGGCAAAAGCCGCGGTCGAAGGCGGGGCCGATGTCCTCTCGCTCGTAAACACGTTCACGGCGATGGCGATCGACATTCACAAGCGCCGCCCGCGCCTCGCAAACGTGACGGGCGGGCTTTCCGGACCCGCCATTAAGCCGATCGCACTGCACCTGGTAAGCCGCGTTTACCGCACGGTCACGAAGCACACCGGAACGCCCATCGTCGGCATGGGCGGGGTGCAGAACTGGATGGATGCAATCGAATTCATCCTCGCGGGCTCGACAGCCGTCGCGATCGGGACGGCGTTGTTCGTGGACCCGGCCACGCCGAACAAAATCTGTCTGGGGCTGAGCGAGTACCTCGCGAAGAACAAGATCGAGCGGCTCAGTGATCTGGTTGGCGCGCTCGAGGTGCCGGGGGACGAACCGCGGAAGACGCCATATCCTTGACCCGCTGCGCAGGAAGCTCCAAATCACAAGAACCAAGAACCAAACAAGCTCCAAGAGCCGAAAAGGAGAAGCTCCAAACTGCGGTCTTCCATTTTGGTTTCTTTCTTTTTCGGTTCTTGGAGCTTGTTTGGTTCTTGGTTCTTGGAGCTTCGCGCGCAGGTTCACCCTTATCCCAAGCCGGCCTGCGCTGCCTGCGCGCCCCGCGGGCGGAACTTGACCCACGCCCATGAGACCGGCCCCATCAGCGCGTACGCCAGCATGCCGATGCCCAGCGTGTACTGGTGCCAGACGACCAGCAGCAGGATTAGTCCCAGCACGAGCAGCAGCCGATCCAATGACCGTTTGCCGCGCAGGTAGCGGTTGACGATGTGCGGGTAGCGCACGCCGCTGACCATGAGCAACCCCGTGGCCAGCACGACGAGCGGCACGAGCCAGACGCACAGGGTTGAGAGCGTGTGAAGCCCGCTCGTGCGCAGATCCTGCTGCATGAGAATGAACGCGGCGACCGCGCCGCCCGCGCCGGGGCTGGGGAGGCCGAGGAAGCTGAAGTGGTGCTGCTCCCCGTGCTCGTTGCTGACGTTGAACCGCGCCAGGCGAAGGGCGGCGCAGCTGAAGTAGAGCGCGCCGATCGCCCAGACGAGGCGCGAGACCACGATCCATACGTCAGGCCCCTGCAACTTGAACACCTGTAGCGCGATGAACGCCGGCGCCGCGCCGAAGCTGACGACGTCGGCGAGGCTGTCGAGCTGTCCCCCGAAGTCGGTCGTGTGCCGCGTGAGGCGCGCCAGCCGCCCGTCGAGGGCGTCGAACACCATCGCGAGGAAGATCAGGTACGACGCCGCCATCAGCGGCTGCATCGCCCAGAAGCGCGTCAGCGGATCCTTGTAAACGAGCGGCCCAAAGACGCTGTCCGACTCGGTTGTTGCCATCGCGGCGACGTACATCGCGCCAAAGCCGCACACGGCGTTGCCGAGGGTCGCGAGGCTGGGGAGGAAGTAAACCGAACGAACGTACGCCCGCCGCCCGTGCCGCCGCAGCCGCCGCCGGCGATGCTCTTTGGATAAGGATGAGGGATGAAGGATGAGGGATGAATCAGACCGAGCCGCCGGCTCATCATGTTCTTCATCCTTCATCCTTCATCCCTCATCCTTTAATTACGCCGGTGTCTTGCGCCCCACGAGCGGCTCGAACTCTTCGTCGATCGGCTCTTTGGCGACGGTGTGGATCGGGTTGTTCAGGATGGCGACCACGTCGGCTGCGCCGCGGACGGCCTGGCCGACGGTCACCTTCACCTGGGGGTCGAGCCACTTGGGAATGTACAGTTCCGTGCGGCTGCCGAACTTGATCATGCCGATGCGGTCCCCGCGCGCGACCTGGTCGCCTTCCTTGCTCGTGCAGATGATCCGCCGCGCGATCAACCCGACGATCTGCTTCACCACCGCGACCGGCCGATCGCCCTTCGGCTCGGCGAGCACGACGGTGTTGCTTTCGTTGTCGCTCGATGCGTCGTCGTGCTTCATCGCGTTGATGAACTTGCCTTCCTTGTAGATCACCTTCGTCACGCGCCCGTCGCAGGGGCTGCGGTTCACGTGCACGTTGAACACGGAAAGGAAGATGCCCACGCGCACACACGGCCCGCCAAGCAGGTCGTGATTCGGCAATTCGGTCACGTCGCTGACCGTGCCGTCGGCGGGGCTGACCATCGCGTGCTGCTCGGCCGGGAGCTTGCGTTCGGGATCGCGAAAGAACGCGAAAAGCCAGATGAGCACGGGCAGGACGATGAGCGAGATGGGCAGCCAGATGTAATACCCGAGCACGACAGCGACTGCGACGAGCACGAGCGAGCCAATCAACATTTCACGAAAGCCGTGGCGCGTCAGCGGAACCATGCACGCAAGCTAAGACCGCCGACAAATCCTGTCAACGCGAGACGTTGCAGCCGGAAAAAGAGGAGCCACGAGTTGCACGAATGGACACGAATA
>JBBSLV010000002.1:0-38468 GCA_038233535.1 Tepidisphaerales bacterium
ACCGTGCTGGAGTCGTTACGTCATCATCAGCGCCGCAACCCGACGAGGAACCACGTCTTGCGCCTCGCGCGACGCCGGGGTTCGTCGCCCGTCAGTCTATCGAACATCGGCCGGGAGCAACTTGATCAATCCATTAACCCGATGCTTATGGGCTAATCGCGGTAAGCGACGCGCCCCTGTCGGGCGGACATCTTAGGCAACGATCCAGCCCGCGCAAATGCGGCGTGGCGGAGAATCTTTTGGGAACTACGGCCCCGGCCGCTTCGGATTCGTTGCGCCCGCGCCCCCCCGCGCCGCGCCCCCCGCGCCCGGTGCCCGTCGTCCGCCGGCGGGATCGGGCATGGCGGCGGTGACGGCCTTGGCAGACGCCGTCATCTTCGACCGCGCCCGCTCGTACTCCGCGTCGGACAGTTCCCCGCGCGCGTGCATCTGCCGGAGTTCCCCCAAACCAAAGCCCATGCCCCCGGCGGGAAGATCGTCTTCCCTCATCCACTTGCGCAGCCACGATATGGCCGCAAACCCACCCACGACGAGCACGATCACCACCAGCAACCACCCCACCACCGAGGCGGCCTCCGCAGCCTGTGCGAGGTGGCTCACGATCATCGCGACGAGAAGCATGACCCGATGCTACGAAGGCGGGAAATGGGGGTCAATTCGAGAACCGCACGAGGACGCGATCGTTCCCCATTTAGCCGCCCCGCTTGCGGGGTGAGGCCATCGACCGAGCGCGACGTCCCGGTGGTTATGGACTGCTATCGAGGGCTGATCCGCGCGGTCGCCGACGGCGTGGCCGGGGCGACCGGGACGGAGACGGTGGTCTTATCCAGCTCCCAGAACCCCGGCGTGAAGCAGCCGACGAACGGGACGAGGAACAAGCACCCCCCGACGATGTCCAGCACGCCCGTGCCCGACACCCGTCGGCCAATGGACGCGGTCCCCATGCTGCCGCCGTTGCGGGCGGAGATCGCGTAGGTCTTGTTCCGATCCAGCTCGATGGTCGTCCGACCCGAGCCAATGGGATCGTTATTGAGATACACCTGCGCCCCGGGATCCGATGGAATGATCGTCACCCGCTGCGTCCGCGACTGAAACGCGGAGCACCCCCCGGCGAGCGGAATGACGGCGGCGAGAGTGGACAGGACTGTCTTGTGCAACAGCGCGTGGCGGATCATTTGCATCAGTTCACCATTATGAGAAGGGGCGCACGCCATCAGCGTGCGATTGCGCCCGGGTCATGAGCCGACACGGCTCCCTGGAAAACACATATCCCAAGCGATGTACCATCGGCTGCCCATCCGTTCTGCTTGAAGCGATGAGACGAATTCGTGCCGTCATTCGGGTTTGGCAGGGTGAGGTTCGATCGTGGCGCGTAAACGACGGCCGGCCCCGGCGTCCATGCCAGGGCGGGTCCACGTCTTCTTCGGGGGAGTCGTGTATTTCGTCGCTTGTTCGCGTTGCCTACGCCGCGTTGGCGGAGACGGGGACGCGTTCGGCCTTGCGGGCTTGTGCCTTGCGGATGCGCCGGGTGCGGCCGACGGTCTGCTGATCCACCGTCGCACGGCGGGTTGGGTGGGCATTGGCGATTTGCACGGCCTCGGCGGCGTCGGGGGCGTAGAGGTCGGCGCCAATTTCCTCGGCCAGACCCTCGGCCCGCTTGTAAATCCCGCCGCAGCACAGAACCTGCATTTCGGGGCAGCTGTTCACCTCGCGGAGATAGTCGATCAGCCTACGGACGGCGGGCACCCCGCTGGGAAGCGTGCCGAACATGACGAGCAGCTCGGGGCGCTCTTCGCCGATCAGTTTCAGCACTTCATCTTCGGGCACCCCCCCGCCGGCGAAGCGGACGGTCCACCCGTCGCACTCGAACAGCTCGGCGGTGATCTGCCCGCCCAGCTCCTCCGGCTCGTCATTGCCGCAGAAGATCAGGGCTTTCTTCCCGTTGGAAGCGTTGCGCTGGAGCCGGCTGGAGACCTGGTCGGTCATCGATCGGTTGAGGCGCGTCGCCAGGTTCAGGGCCGAGACGCTGACGCGGTCGTCGCGGTAAAGCTGCTGGAGGAGCTCCATCGTCGGCCAGATGAGCGTGGTGAGAAGCTCGAAAGCGGACGTGCCCCCTTCAAGGGCGGCGTCAACAAGCCCGCGACAGGCGGCGCGGTTGCCGGCGAGAAGGGTTTCGAGATAGGCCTGCGAACGGGTGGTCGAGAGCTGGTTCATGGGACGATTCTCCGGGTCGGCCGCTGCATTCCACTGTCGCAGGCCGTCCATTTTGACATCCGGAGGCGTCCATGCCACCGATTTCGCGTGTCGAATGTTAAACTGGATAACATTCGACAAGAGAAGTATCGGGAACACCCCCTGAAATGCTTTACCCATTTTAACATCGGATTACGCGAGTGAGCTTAAGATATGAAAAAACAATAAGTTACGTTTTGGTACGCGAATGTGATTTCACGGATGCGGTGGCGGGGGGGGGTTAGAGGGCACCCCCCCCCCAGGCGGCGGGAAAAAAAAAAAGGCGGGGGGTGTTCCCCCCCCAAACCCAAAAGGGGGGCATACAATAAACAACCCCCCAACAAGTCGTTGGCCGAACACCGCCCGGGGGGGGGGGGGGGGTCCGATCCCCCCCCAACGCCGCTAGAGGGAGGACTTACGACTTACTGGAGGTCGTAGAGGATTTCGGCGCTTCGGAGCGTGTTTTTGAGGAGCATCGCGACCGTCATTGGACCCACGCCCCCAGGGACGGGAGTGAGGTGGCCCGCTTTCTGCCTCACCGCTTCGAAGTCGACGTCCCCCACCGTCTTCTTTGTCCCGTCCGGCTGGGTGATGCGGTTGATGCCCACGTCGATCACCACCGCCCCCTCGCGCACGTGGTGGGCGGTGATCAACCCCGCCTTGCCGGCGGCGACGACGAGGATTTCCGCCCGTCGCGTGTGTTCCTTGAGATCCTTCGTCGCGATGTGACAGAGCGAGACCGTCGCCATCTGCTCGGTCAGCAGCAGCGAGACGGGCTTGCCGACGATCTGGCTTGCGCCGACGACGGTCGCCTCGGAGCCCTTGATCTCAATGCCGGTGGATTGAATCAACTCGATGACGCTCAAGGCCGTGCATGGCGCGATGACCGTGTGACCATAGACGACGTATCCGATGTTAGCGGGATTGACGCCTTCGACGTCTTTGACCACGTCGATCTCGTACTGCAACCGCGGCGCGTCCAGGTGTGACGGGAGCGGCAGATGCATCATGATGCCGGTGACGTGCGCATCGTCGTTCAATCGGCGGATCTCGCGCTTCACGTCCTTCTGCGTGACGTCCTCGGGCAGGCCGACGAGGTCATACCCAATGCCCAGCGCCCGACACGCATCCCCCTGCCGCTGGGCGTACATCTGACCGGCGGGCGTGGCGCCGACAAGGATGGCAACCAGATGCACGGGCTTGGGAAGCGCGCGGACGCGCGCCGCGACATCCTGCTTGATGCGCTCGGCCAAGGCGACCCCGTCAATGATCTTCGCGGGCATGAGGGGCGGGATTGTAACGAGATCGTATACAGCGTGCGCGGAAGAAAGCCCCAAATCACAAACCCCAAATTCCAACCAACCGTCAAAGGAAAAAAGAAGAAAACGCAGGGGTGCAAGCTTGCGCCTCCGCGTTTTCCTTTCTGCTCCTTGCCGTTTGTTTGGAACTTGGAATTTGTGATTTGGAGCTTCCCCCCGTTACCGGCAATGGTAGTACGACCCGGTCGAGTAGTAGTAGTAGTGTCGCGGGCGACCGTACCCGCCGCCGTAGTAGCTGCTCGAGTGGTAATAAACGGGCGGGGGCGCGACGTAGACCGGGGCGGGGGCGACGTAAACCGGCGGGGCGACGTACACGGGGCGCGAGTAGTAGCCTGAGCGGCCATAGTAGTGCGACCGGCCGTGGTGTCCGTGGTGTCCGTAGTGTCCGTGGTGGCTTGATCGGCCGTAGTGGCTGGGTCGGGTGTTGTACCCGAAGCGGGTGTAGGAATAGTCGCCGTGGTGGCCGCGGTTGCCGAATCCGATGGAGACGTCGAGGCCGCTGCGCGAGGAGCGGTGGTGCCCGCGGTCATAGCTATGCCCGCGATGATAGCTCCGGCTGGAATGGTGGCGGTCGCCGCGATCGTAGCGGGCCCCGCGATCATACCGATAATCCGCCGACGCCAGCGCCGGCGCCACCATCAACGCAGCCAACGCGCCCAAAATCGTGAGTTTCATAACGAGCTTCCTTTCACAGCCGACTACGAGCTGCACACCTTGGATAGTAGTAGCCTCAGGTGATTAGACACCCGCGATCATCGGAGGTTTGGACCGAGCGGTGAAGGGCGTAAATCGAGCCGTTTCAGCGGGAAGCGGTTCAACTCAGCACGAGGTTATCGCGGTGCACGACCTCGTCGTAGGCGGCGTCCCCGAGCAAGGCGCGAACCTCTCCCGTTTTCTTGCCGCAGATCGTGCGCGCATCGTCGCTCGCGTAATTGCTGAGCCCGCGGGCGATCTCCTTGCCGGCGCTGTTCGCGATCGACACCACGTCCCCCGGCACGAACACGCCGGCGACCCGCATGACCCCCGCGGCGAGCAGGCTGCGGTTGTGTTGCGTCAGTGCTGTTGCCGCACCATCGTCGATAGTGATCGACCCCGCCGCCCGCGCCGCGCCGATCCACCGGCTGCGCGCGCTGCGCTTCTTCGGAGACGGCACGAACAGCGTCCCCAGCGCTTCCCCCGCCAACAGCCGCGGCAGCACGTTCGGCTCGCGCCCGTTGGCGACGATCAGCACTTCGCCGGCGTCGGTCACCGTCTTGGCCGCCTCGAACTTCGAATTCATCCCCCCCTTGCCCACCGCCGATTTTTCCGTCCGCACCAGCTCGCGCGCCTGCTCGAGGTTCTCCACCAGCGGCACGGTGTTGCCCCCGGCGTCGAGCACACCGTTGACGATCGTCAGCAGCACGAGCAAATCCGCCCGTAGGGCGCTTGCGACGAGCGACGCGAGAATGTCGTTGTCCCCGAACGTGATCTTGACGATCTCGCTCGTGCTGATCGTGTCGTTCTCGTTGACGATGGGGATCGCGCCCAGCTCGTGGGCCGCGTGGATCGTATTGCGGAGATTGAGAAAGCGCGTGCGGTCGTCGATGTCCTCGCGCGTGAGCAGGATCTGTGCGACGGGCAGCTTGAACGGCTCGAACGCGTCCGCCCAGACGTCCATCAGCCGGCGTTGCCCGACGGCCGCGACGGCCTGGAGCCTGGCGAGGTCGGTCGGTCGCTTGGGCAGATTCAACTCCCGCAGCCCCGCCCCGACCGCGCCGGAGCTGACGATCGTCACGCCGATCCTCCGCTGCCGCAGCGCCGCCACCTGCCGCGCGACCTCGCCGACATAGCCGGCGTCGAGCCGCCCGTCTGAGTCGCTCAGCAGTTGCGTGCCAAGCTTGATCACCACGGTCTTCACCGCGGCCAGATGCTGTTTTCGGGTGGGGTCCATCGTTTGAGGCCGAGTAGTGTATCCGCCGCGCACGAAATGGAAATTGCGGAATTCGCGAAGAAACAGCGTCTGCGCCGCGGCACACGTGTGGCATAGTCGTGGACTGTTCTTTCAAGCCGGGGATGAACGATGATGACCTGCTGCCTCGCCTTGGCCCTCGCCGTGACCACTGCGCCTGCGTCACCGACGCAACCCGCGGCGACAACGCGTTCGGCGGCGACGCAGCCGCTGCTCGCCCAGGACGCGCCGCCGCGGGAAAGCCCGGATTCGCCCGTCTGGTGGATCGACCGCTGCCACGCCGAGCTGCGAGCGCTGGAGATCCCGCGACGCGAGCGCGGGTCCATTGGCGACGCGCGCGGTCCGGAAGCCGCCGCGCGGCGCGAGCGCGAGCGGCGCGAAGCCGGCCAACCCGAGCCCGACGGGCACCTGCTCATGCTGGGGATCGTGGCGAAGCTCCAGCGCCGGGCGGGCGACGAGGCGGGGCTGGCGCGGACAGCGGCGTGGAGGAACGAACTGAGCAAGCTGGGAGACCCGCGAGACGCCGCGGCATTCCGCGTGTACGAAGCGTGGCGGGACGCGCCCGGCCCCCCTCGCGAGAAGGCACGGGCGATGGTGGCCGCGACGACGCAACCCGTTCAACGGCAGGATGCGCTGCGGCAGGCTGTGTTCTGGCTGATTGCCGAGACGTCCACCGAGTTGCGCGGCGGGCCGCCGGACCGCGCCGCCGCGCGGGAACTGCTTGGCGAAATCGACCGGCCCATACAGGACCGGCTCGCGATTACGCTCGTGGAATCGTTCCTGAATGTGGGTGACGTCGCGCAGGCAGGCGCGGTGTTCCGCGGAACGACCATGCTCCAGCCGCGCGATCTGGCGTCGCGGCATGAGACAATCGGTAAACTCGCGCTGGCACAGGCGAACGCGGGGCGGACGGAGGACTTGGACTACACGCTTAAACGGATGCGCGAAATCGTGGACGCGAAGCTCGAACGCGGGAACGAGCACCTTCCCATCATGGTGCTCGTCGACATTCATGATGCCCAGCGCGCCGCAGGCAGAATCGCCGATGCGCAGCGCACGCTTGCCCGTGCCGAGGAGCTGGCGGTGGTGGCGGAAGTCGGTTCGGGCCGCGCACTCCGGCGACTGTTCGGCGCACACGCCGCCGTCGGCGACCTTGCCGCCACCGACAGGGTGATCGCCGCCATCCCGCGCAAGCCCGCGGCGCGGGGCGCTGACTCGCCGTCTGACGCGTTGCTTTACTCCTTCGCGAGTCTCGGGCAGCTCGAGGCCGGGCAGTTCGACGCCGCGCGCCGCACCCGCGAACGCATGCGCGAACTCGGCATCCACAGCGAGATGCCGCGTCACGAGGCATACATGATCGCCGTCGCGCTGTTCAAAGCCGGCAGGAGCGACGAACTCGCGGACGTCCTCAACCAGACGGACGCGAAGTCGCCTTGGGAGCGGCTTAAGTCGCTGTCGCAGACGCGGGATGATGCGGGCGCTGAGACGTTGGCGCGGGTCGCGGATCTGCTGCCGCCGCCGGCGGACCCGGAGCAGCGATTGCGCGCGGCGCAGGCCTATCTCGCCGCGTCGCAGGACGAGCGGGCGGCGGCGCTGCTGCGGCAACTGCTGGAGGACGTTCGGGAAGGATGGAAGCCGCACGAGAGCATCAGCCCGGGCGAGATCCTTCTCGCCATGCGCGAAGCCGGCGTGCTTGACGCGGCGGCGGAAACGGCGCGGCGGCTCTCCCCCGCTTACCTTCCCGCCATCGCCCGCGCCTACGCGCGCGGCGGCGACGTGGGGCAGGCGAAGGCGCTGATTGCCGAACGGCTCGCGCAGTTCGAGGCCGAGCCGTCGGGCGAGCGCACCGCGGAGCACGCCGTCGCCCTCGCGGCCGCCGCGGGCGCGGTCGGCGATCAGGCGCTGTTCGACCGGTTGATCGTCCAGGGCAACGAAGCCGCGCTGACGAGCAAGGTGCAGTTGTGGGGCGGCGAGACGGGGACGTGGGAGCCGCTGTGCAAGGCGTATCATGCCGCCGGGCGGATGAAGGACTTCGCCGCCGTCGTTGACCGCATTGGGCTGCCGCCCGCGCGGGCCATCGTCAACCTCGTCGCCGCCCAGGAGTTGCTAGGCATCGACATCTTCAACCCGTCAGAGATTCCCGAGCCGTAATGGGTCGAAATGCACCGCCGCCTCCCGGCGGCCGCTACGCGTGACGTCCATCTCTGTGAGACGGAAGTGTACGGAGTTTGCGACGTTGAGCACAGGGGGCCGAAGCACGTGTGGTTTAGCGCCGAGGGGGCCGGTATGATTTTGACCATAACTGTACGAACGTGAGGTGACCCATGTTGACGATTACGCTCCCCCCGAACGTGGAGACGCGGCTGCAAGACGAGGCGCGCCGCCAAGGCATCGATCCCGCGGAGTACGCGAGCAAGCTGTTGGAAGAGGCGCTGCCGCATCCCGATCAGGCGACGTTGGACCTTCTGGCGAAGTGGAAAGCGGAGGACCAGACTGACGATCCCGAAGAAATTGCGCGACGAGAACAGGAAGCGGAGGAGTTCATGCGCAGCCTCGCCCAGAGCCGGATCGACATGGAAGGCCCCAACGCTCGAAAGCTTTGGCCATGAAGCGGTTCATTGTCCTGGACTCCACGCCCTTGGGATTGATCGTGCAGCGGCGTGAAGTCAGGCTGGCCGATGAGTGCCGCGATCGGATAGCGACGCACGTCGCCGCGGGCGGGCTCGTCATAGTGCCGGAGATTGTCCACTACGAGCTTCGTCGCGAGCTGCTGCGTCTCGGCAAATCCGCGTCGCTCGCCGCCTTGGAGGTCTTCTGCGCGGCGCAACCCGATCGGTTGCTTCCGCTTGATTCCAAGGCTCTCAGGTTGGCGGCGGAGCTTTGGGCGGACACGCGTCGGCAGGGTGCTCCCACGGCCCACCCGCACGCGTTGGACGTGGACGTCATCCTTGCCGCCCAGGTTCTTTCGCATGGGCTTCTTCCCAAGGACTTCGTCGTCGCGACCTCGAATGTTGCCCACCTCGCGCGGTTCGTCCCTGCCGAGCATTGGACCAACATCTGACCCACTCGCCGCCCCGGAGGTCTCCCCCGTGATCAAAGTCGCCATGATCGGCGCGGGCAGCGTGGTGTTCTCGAAGAACCTTACCTCTCGTTCCCCGAATTCCGCGATGCGACGATCCGCCTACATGGACGTCGACGCCGACCGGCTTGAGGTCGGCGCGAACCTCTGCCAAAGGTCGCGCAACCGCTCGGCGCATATCCAATGATCGAGGCGACGCAGGACCGCCGCGCCGCACGAGCTGTTCATCCGCGCCGCGACCGAAGGCGGTCGTGATCACGTCTACCAGGCGCGATGTTCGACCCGCTGACGGCGGCGACCCTGCCGCTGGATGTCCCCGCGGCATCGTCACGGCTTGCGCCGCTTACCGCGCGGGGAAGGGATTCGACTGTCGCCAACGATTATTCCGCTTAAGTCTCCGCCGCATCCCCTGCTATAAGCGATCCTGATGCGGACGCTGCGCTTCATGCCGTTGGTCGTCGTCGCCGGGGTGGACGGGTTCGTCCTGTTCGTCCCATACCTCGCGCTGATCGGCGCCGCCGCCATCGTCATAAGTTGGACGAAGCAACAGCCCCTTCGCGTTTAGCCCCGGTTTAATCCCCGTTTAGCCCCGCCGCTTGCGGCGGGTTCCCTTCACTCGTTCCTTCGCGCACTTCCCTACCGCGTTCGCTTGGCGCGGGCGTGGTCGAAAACCGGAACCGGGAACCGGGCCAACTACGGGAACCGGGCCAACTACGGGGACGGGGCCAACTACGGGGACGCAATCCTTTTTCGAGCAACGGGGACGTAAGCCATTTTTACCACGACTCGTCGAATACGGACTGCGACCCCGTTTTTGTGGTCTGCGGTGGTTAGCGTTGGGGTGTTTCATTTGTGTTTAAGGCGGCGCGCGAGAGATTCCGCCGCGGTGAATTGTCGTGGGCGCCGGGTTCCGACGTCGGAGAACAACCCCCGCGCCACAAGGAGAAGCAGGTCCGATCTCGCGGTTTCGTAGCTCGTCCCGTGCGAGCGTTGGTGAGACTCGATGGTGTAGATCTGGGTCGGGTGGCGAAGCGCGTGATCGACCAGCGCCTTTTGCCGGGCGTTGAGCCGCTCGGCCAGCCGCAGGGCGCGGATGCGCTCCTGTTGCTCCCGCATCTCGCGGATTCGATCATGTAAGTCCGCCAGCGCCGCTCGCGTCACGTCGAACTGGTGCATGAGGAAGTAGGTCAGGTCGTTGTCGTCCGTTTCGCTGTAAAGGAACGAGCGGTAATACTTCATCGGGGCGGTGAGAATCATGCGGGAGATCGTCAGGAACTCGAACAGCCAATACCCGCTTTTCAACATGGACCAGTAAAAAAGCGCCCGCGCCGTGCGGCCGTTTCCGTCGGCGTACGGGTGCTCGTAGGCGAGCCAGAAGTGCAGGATCGCCGCTCGCGCCAGCGGGTGGATGAACGGGTCTTGCTTCGGATCGGCATTGGCAAAGCGAAGCAGTAGATCGAGGCGCGCCGGCAACTGCTCCGCGGGAGGCGGAACGAAAACGTCTTCACCGTCGCGAACGTCGATGATGTGAACGTCGTCGCCCGGCGCGCGGAACCGGCCGGCATCGTCGGGGTGCTCCAACGTGTCCCGCGTCATGCTCTCCTGAATCTCGTGCAGGAGTTGCAGCGTCAGCGGCTGGCCCAACCGCTCTCGAATCAGCCGGATCGTGCGGTAGCCGTTGACGATCATGCGCTCGGAGCGGTTTTTCGGTGTGCGCCCCGTGCGAAGAAGCTCTTTGGCGACCTTGCGGGTGGTGACCGCCCCTTCGATCTGGCTGGTGGCGATCGCCTCTTCCATGAGGGAATCGATCAACACCCGGTCGCGCATCTGCTCGAACACGTCCGGCTCACCCGTGTCTGCCGCCAGGACGTTCCCGCCCTGCCGGTCGACGAGGTGCAACGTCTCATGGGCGCGATCCGGCAACCAGTAAGAGAAGGGCTTGCCCGAAATATCCGTCAGGGGAACGAGTTTTCGCGCTAACCGGCTGGATTTTACCGCCGTCCATGCTTCTTCAGGGCTGAGGCCCAGTGGCGCCGGTCGGCGGTGAAGTTCATCCCAATGAGAGTACTCACTGTTGGCTTTCCCGATAAAAGCAGCGACCTCCGGGGTTCCCAGTGCGGCGACAGCCCTGGTCACCCGCGCCGGGTCGAACGGATTTGGGGGGGTCGCGGGCCGCCTCATCGACCTTATCCTAGCTTATCCTAATTCCAATGCAAATTAGGATAAGCTGGGATAGCGAGCGGAGGTTATGAAAAAGCCCCGGCTGCGTGAGCCGGGGCGGTGTGAGCTTAAGTTGGGACGCGCCCTGACGCGGCCTTATTCGTGAACGGCTTGGCCCCCGCGCCGGCGGAGCAGTCGCTTGCCGCCCAGCACCCCGAACAACGCCATCCCACCCCACGCCGCGGCGGGGAGGGGGACGGGGGAAACAGCGTCCTGTTCATTAAAAGTCACGTTGTCCAACAGGATCCAATCGAATCCCGACATGGTCAAACTCGCGGATCGAATCGCCGCGCTGCCGTCACTGGTCTTAATTCCGAAGAAGTCGCCGGCGTTGCTGGTGTAGGTGGTTGGAATGGTTCTGGACTCGTACAGAATCGTTCGATCCGGGTCGGTGTATGCCGTGAGGCGCTATCCGGCGGGTTATCACTTGCCCCGAAATTGAACCCGAAAGCCGAAACCGGATTGGCAAAGACGAAGTCGAGCCGAGACGTGTTGCCTGCGTTGTTGTCGACGTACAAACCTGTGGTGTTGTACTGACCGGAAAAATCGTTTCGGATTCGGAAGTTCCCTCCGACACCAATGATCGTTAAATTGCCAAACGTGTGGGACGAGTAACTGTCGACGGACTCGGCATTGAAGTCGACGACTTGCGCTCCCGTCAACGAGGGGTCAGAAGAACTGTTGATCGAATCGGCAGAAGCCTCGCTCACTAGTCCGCCCACCGCGAGGACGGCACCTAGAAAAATTCTGAGTCTCATGATCGCTCTCCCTTTTCCCCGAATCGGAGAAGAAGTGTTCCCCATTTCCGTCGCCGCACCCCATGTGCCCCAGAGAGAAATGGCGACGGGGAAGCTACCCCCCCCCCCCCCAGCAACATCAAGAGAAATCGGAAGAATTTTCAAAAAAATTTATTTGAGCCAACTACGGGGACGCAATCTCGTTGAATATGGACTGCGACCCCGTTTTTTAGGCCTTTGAGGAGGCCGCGCTCATGGCCGCTAAAGCGGCCATGCCGCTTTGACAATTGGGATCAACAGCGGTTTTTCAAAGGCCTCAAATCAATTGATGGAGTTGGCGCGGGCCTTTTGAAGCCGCGCTTCGGCAGGAGGTCGCGGTTCATGGTCGCGCCGCGGCGGCGAGGTCGGCGGCCCAACCGTGCTCGGGGACGGGGAGCGCGGGTGGGACCGGTTGCTCGTAACGCAACACCTGGCGGTAGCGCCCGCGGTCGTACACCTGGGCCGCCAGCAGCGCCAGATCCAGCGGCACGTCGGCATCCGGCGGGAGCAGCGGAACGGGGATGGGCGGCAACGGCCGGCGGACGCTCCAGGCGTATACGTCGACCTTTGGCCGGCGCTGAGGCCGGCTGACGAAGGCGTAATAATCGCCCGCCGGAAGCGGCTCGACCGTCTCCAACCGCTCGCCGGCGAGCAGCAGGTCGATCTCGACCATGTTCACTTTCTGCTGGTGGATCAGCGCCACGCGCTTGGCGAGATAGTCGCCGCGATCGGGGTTGCGTTTGTTCGTGGGGGAGAGCAGCTCGATGTGCGTCACCAGTTGGCGGTCCGGGTAGCGCACGATCCGCACCGCCGACTCGCGGACCTCGTCGAAATCGACCGGCAGGGTGAGTGTTTGCGGCTCGAGCGTGGCAACTGCGCCGCGCGAATCAACCCCGGCGGTTCGGGCGCCGCCCGGCGCGTGCGGATCATAATGTACGCCCAGATCCGGGCGCATCCGGCCCAGCACCACGTCATCGTCCGCATGCACCAGCTTCACCCGCGTGTCGAGGCTGGCGGCATATCCTTCGGGTAGACGATCATTGAGGAAATCACGGCAGTAAGCCATGAACGCGCCGTGAAAATCGAGCCAATCACCATAGGCTTCGATGTACGGGTCCATTCCGGGAAAGGGGCTTGGCATGAGGAATTCCTTGCTCCGGCGGATCATACCATTTCCATCAGGCGATCTGCTGAGCCAATCGCCGCCCTGGCGAGAACTTTTCCGCGGAAGAAACCTTTCCGGTGACGGGGACCAGCTTTGGGCGCAGGTACTCCGCAGTGTGGCTGCCTTTCACCTTCGACACGTGCTCCGGCGTGCCTTCGGCGATGACGGTCCCGCCCCCGTCGCCGCCTTCGGGGCCCATGTCGATCAGCCAGTCGGCGCATTTGATCACGTCTAAATTGTGCTCGATGACCAGGACCGTGTTGCCCAGGTCGGCAAGGCGATTGAGCACGCCCAGGAGGTTGGCGATGTCGGCGAAGTGCAAGCCCGTGGTCGGCTCATCCAGCACGTAGAGCGTGTGGCCGGTCGGGGTCTTGCCCAATTCCGTGGCGAGCTTCACGCGCTGGGCTTCGCCACCCGACAGCTGCGTGCTGGGCTGGCCGATCTTCACGTAGGAGAGGCCCACGTCGTTGAGGGCCTTGAGCATCTGGTGGATGCGCGGCATGTTCTCGAAGAAGCCCAGCGCTTCCTCGACGGTCATGTTCAGCACGTCGGAAATATTCTTGCCGCGGTAGACGATCTCGAGGGTCTCGGCGTTGTAGCGCGAGCCATGACAGACTTCGCAGGCAACGTAGACGTCGGGGAGGAAGTGCATCTCGATGCACTTGGTGCCCTGCCCGGTGCAGGCCTCGCAGCGCCCGCCCTTGACGTTGAAGGAAAAGCGGCCGGCTTCGTAGCCGCGGATTTTCGCTTCGCGGGTTTTCGTAAAGACCTTGCGGATTTCGTCGAAGACGCCGGTGTACGTCGCGGCGTTGCTGCGCGGGGTTCGGCCGATGGGGGACTGGTCGATCTCGATGACCTTATCGATCTTGGTCGCGCCGTTAAGCGACTTATGCTCGCCGGGCTTCACTTTCGAGCCGTAGAGCTTGCGCTTGAGCGCGGGGAGCAGCGTCTGGTTGATGAGGGTCGACTTGCCCGAACCGGAGACGCCCGTCACCACGATCAGGCCGCCCAGGGGGATGCGGACGTCGACGTTCTTGAGGTTGTTCTCGCGGCAGCCTTTTAGTTCGAGGCAGCTCTTTTCGATTTCCAGCGCGCGGCGCTGCGCGGGGGCATGGATGGAGAGCTCCCCTGTCAGATACTTCAGCGTGATTGATTCGAAGCCCGATCCCTCGGCTCCGCTGCGCTGCGCCGGGGCTTGGCGCGCGGGCGACAGCAGGTCTTCCACGCGTCCGGTGACAACGACGTTCCCGCCGTGGGCGCCGGCGCCGGGGCCGATGTCGATGAGGTAGTCGGCGGCGCGGATGCAGTCCTCATCGTGCTCGACCATCAGCACGGTGTTTCCGATGTCGCGCAAGCGCAGGAGCGTGCGGATGAGGCGCTCGTTGTCGCGCTGGTGGAGGCCGATCGTCGGCTCGTCCAGGACGTAGCAGACGCCGACCAGGCCGGAGCCGACCTGCGTCGCGAGGCGGATGCGCTGCGCTTCTCCGCCGGAGAGGGTCGCGGTCTGACGATCCAGCGTGAGGTAGCCCAAACCGACGTCGACCATGAAGCCCAGGCGCGACGAGATCTCGCGGACGATCGGCTCGGCGACCTTCGTGCCCTCCGCGCCCAGGCGCAGCGACTCGAAAAACTGCCTGGCGCGGAGCACCGTCATCGTCGTGACGTCGTGGATCGAGTAGCCGGGAAGAACTGCTGAGGGCTGAGGGCTGAGGGCCGAGTCGTTCTTTCCGTTCTTCTTGGCGTTCTTTGCGATCTTGGCGCTCTTTGCGTTCACATTCTTCGGGATGTCATCGTACGCCTCCATCTCCGGGGGGGTGGGATCGGAGTCGATCCCGCTGTGGTTCATCACGGAAGACCCGCCCGCTGAAGCGGGCTCGCCATTTGAGCAGGCGCGCGCGGTGTGGAGCTCATGTGGGGGTTCGACTGTGATGCTCGAGACCATGTGGAGACGCACCGCCAGCGCCTCGGGCTTCAATCGCGTCCCGTTGCACGTCGGGCAGGGCAGCTCGCTCATGTACTGATACAGCTTCTGCTGCACCCAGTCGCTCTCCGTGTTCTCGAAGCGGCGCTGAAGGTTGGGGATGACGCCTTCGAAGGTCGTGCCCGTGCCGTTGTCGCCCTTCTTGTCCGTGCCGTACATCAGGACGTCGCGGACTTTCTTGGGGATGTCCTTGTACGGGCCGCTGTAGCTCACGCCGAAGTCGCGGCAGAAGGTGCGGAGGATGCGGCTGTAGAAGATGTTCATCCGCTTGCCGTTTTTCCGCCAGGCCTCGATGGCGCCGGTTTCGAGCGACAAACTTTCGTCGGCGACGATCATCTCCGGGTCGAACTCGCTCGTGGTGCCCAGCCCGTGGCAATCCGGGCAGGCGCCGTGCGGGCTGTTGAAGCTGAACACGCGCGGCTCCAGCTCCGGAAGATTCACTTCCGGGTGAATTGGGCAGGCGAACTTCTCGCTGAAGATCTGATCGGTCCAGGTCCCATCCGGGTTCCCGACCGTCACGATCACCAACCCCTGCGACAGCTTCAGCGCCGTCTCGATGGAATCGGCCAGGCGGGAGCGAATCTCGGGCTTGAGCACGATGCGGTCGACGATCGCCTCGATGTTGTGGGCAAACGTCTTTTTCAGCACCGGGAAGCCCACGGCTGAGCCGGGGGCGTTGCCTGTTAACTCAACGATCTCCCCGTCCACGCGGGCGCGGACGAACCCCTGCTTGTGGATCGCCTGGAACACGTCCCGGTGCTCCCCCTTGCCCGTGCGGACGAGCGGGGAGAGGATCATCAGTTTCGTCCCGGCTGGGAGCCGCCAGACGCGATCGACGATCTGCGACGACGTCTGCCCGGCAATCACGCGCCCGCACTTCCAGCAGTGCGGCGTCCCCGCGCGGGCAAACAGCACGCGCAGGTAATCGTAAATCTCGGTGGTGGTGGCGACGGTCGACCGGGGATTGCTCGACGCGCTGCGCTGCTCGATGGCGATCGTCGGGGGAAGCCCTTCGATCTCCTCGATGTCGGGCTTCTGAAGCTGATCCAGAAACTGCCGGGCGTACGCTGAGAGCGACTCCATGTACTTGCGCTGCCCCTCGGCGTAGACGGTATCGAACGCGAGCGTGCTTTTGCCCGATCCCGAAAGCCCCGTGATGACAACAAGCTGGTCGCGCGGGATGTCCACGTCGATGCGCTTGAGGTTGTGCTCGTTGGCCCCGCGGATTCGGATGGCTTTAGACGTCATGGGAGTTCCTACGTTACGCACTTCGCCCCGCAAAGTTCAAATGGACGAGTGTACGGAAGCTGTACGGGACGGCAAAGGAGATGACGACGGATGCCGTCCCGTACATTCAAGCGAGCCCAGCATCCGGGATATGCCAAACCAGCGCGACCTTCAGGCTGCGCGAGTCAGATTTACATAGTGCATACGTGTTGTCTCTGTGCCGAAACCTGCGAAGCGCTGCGCCCGCGGCTGCGCGCCAATGCCCGACGGTGACACGCGAATGAGCACCTGCGCGAAGATGCGCCGGCGGTGCGCCGACAGTGGCCGCGGCATGGCGGCACACGATGTGCAGTAGCGCCGGCACATTGATCTCATTTACTTCAAATCTCTTGAAAAGGACAACCATGTCTTACCGCACCATCGTCGGGCTGCTCGCCCTTCCCCTGCTCGTGCTGGCCGTCTCCTGCGAATCGTCTTCGTCGCGATCCGATGGGATGAGGAAGCATGAGACCCCCGACGCTTCCCCGCCCAAGGCAAACGCGCGGATGCAGCAGATCCTCGATGCGCACGCCTCGCTGAACCCCAAGCCGTTTTCGAAGCTGTCGCCCCAAGAAGCCCGCAAACAGCCCACCCCGGCGGACGCGGTCAAGACGCTGCTGAAGAAGGAAGGCAAGCCTGTCGCGCCCGAACCCGTGGGCAACGTCGAGGATCGCACCATCCCCGGCCCCGACAGCGAGATCCCCGTCCGCGTTTACACCCCCAAGGGTGACGGGCCATTCCCCCTGCTCGTGTATTACCACGGCGGGGGGTGGGTGATCGCGACGATCGACACCTACGACAGTTCCGCCCGCGCCTTGTGCAACGCGGCCAACTGCGTCGTGGTGTCCGTCGAGTACCGCAAGGCGCCCGAGCACCCGTTCCCCGCCGCCGCCGATGACGCGTTCGCAGCGTATCAGTGGGTGACGCAGAACGCGGCCTCGATCAACGGCGACCCGAAGCGCGTCGCCGTCGCAGGCGAGAGCGCGGGCGGCAACCTCGCCGCCGTCACCACGTTCATGGCCGGCGACAAGGCGGCGCCCATGCCGGTGCACCAACTGCTGATCTACCCGGTCGCCAACCATGATTTTCACACGCCCTCCTATATGGAGAACGCCAACGCCAAACCGCTCGGGCGCGACGCGATGATGTGGTTCTACGGGCACTACCTGAAGAACCCCGCACACGCCGACGACCCCCGCGCGTCGATCCTGCTTGCCGACGACCTGTCGAAGCTTCCGCCCGCCACCATCATCACCGCCCAGATCGACCCGCTGCGCAGCGAGGGCAAGATGTACGCCGAGAAATTGAAAGAGGCCGGGGTGGACGTGCGTTACCGCAACTTCGAGGGCGTGACGCACGAGTTCTTCGGCATGGGCGCGGTCCTGCCCGAGGCGAAGGAAGCCGTGAAGTTCGCGGCCGAGGGATTGAAGAACGCTTTTAATCAATGAGGATCCGATGCGACGAAGAAATCCAATCCGTTCCCGTCCCCCTCAGCCCGTCTCCCGCGCGTCCACGGCAAACGTCGACGCGCGACTCGCCTGGGCGCTGGGATCGCTGCTGGTTCTGCTGCTCGCGGCGGCAACAACGCTCGCGCAGGAGCCGACGTCCAAGCCAACCGACGTGACGATTCAAGGTCACGTGTACAAGCCGGTGCAGCTTCAGCCCACGGACGAGAACCTGGCCAAGGTGAAGGTTCCGTCCGGTTTCAAGCTCGCGAAGTTTGCCGAGGGGCTCAAGAACCCGCGGATGCTGGCGGTGGCCGACAACGGGGACGTCTACGTCACCCGGCGCGACCTGGGCGACGTCCTCCTGCTGCGCGACGCAGACAACGACGGCAAGGCCGACGAGCAGCGTGTCGTGGCGCGGCGTCCGCAGTTACATGGCATCGCGATCGACGGCAATACGATGTACCTCGCCACCGTCCGTGAGGTCTATAAGACCGACATCCGGTCTGACGGGTCGCTCGGCGAGCTGTCGCGCATCATCCACGACCTGCCCGACGGGGGGCAGCACCCCAACCGCACGCTCGCGATCGGCCCCGACGGCATGCTCTACATCTCCGTCGGCAGCACCTGCAACGCCTGCGACGAGACGAACCCAGAGAGCGCGACCGTCCTCCGCGGCAAGCCTGATGGGTCCAGCCGCACGATCTTCGCCAGCGGATTGCGCAACACGATCGGTTTCGATTGGCACCCGCAGACGAAACAACTCTGGGGCGTGGACCACGGAATCGACTGGCTCGGCGACGACGAGCAGAAAGAGGAGCTTAATCTTCTCGAAGAGGGCAAACAGTACGGTTGGCCCTACATTTACGCCGACGGGAAGGAAAACCCGCAGGACAAGCCGCCGGGCGGTGTGTCGATGGAAACGTGGAAGAAGATGTCCACCGAGCCGGCGCAGCTCTACACGGCCCACAGCGCGCCCATGCAGATGACGTTCTACACCGGCTCGATGTTCCCCCAGGAGTACCGCAGCGACGCCTTCGTCGCGATGCGCGGCAGTTGGAACCGCAAGCCCCCCAGCGGGTACGAAATCGTCCGCGTTCACTTCGACGATGACGGCAAACCCACGAAGATCGAGCCGTTCATCACCGGCTTCGTCATGGAGCACGAAGACGCCCACGGCTATCTCGGTCGGCTGGCCGGCGTCGCGGTGGCCAAGGACGGGGCGCTGCTGGTCAGCGACGATTCAAACGGCGTCATCTACCGCATCTCGCACGACAAATCCGGCGCAGCGGCGCGGTGAACCTTTTTTGGCGGGAGTTGAACGTGAAGCAGCGCATGAAATGGATCGCCGTCGCTTTCGCGGGGCTGGCGGCGGGGTGTGAAAGTGATGGCCGGGCGCCGGCGCCGCACGACGAGCGCGCCATGACGGCGCCGGCATCGAGTTCTGAAAAAGTCCCGCTCGCGAGCGACCTGCTCAACGCGCGCTCGACCGAAGGCATTAAGGTATCGTCGCCCGCCATCGAACGACAGATCCCCGTGAAATTCTCTGAATACGGCCAGAAATTCTCTCCGCCGCTGCGCTTTGACGACGTGCCCGCAGACGCGCAGTCGCTCGTGCTGATGATGGAAGACCCCGACGCCGCCCAGCCCAAGCCGTTCGTTCACTGGTTGCTCTATAATCTTCCTCCCGACACCCGCGACCTGCACCAGGCGGTCCCCACTCTTCCGAAGCTGCCCGAGCTGGGTGACGCGCTTCAGGGTCGCAATTCCCGCGGCTCGTTCGGCTACTACGAACCGAAACCGCCCGTGCCGGACGGCCCCCATCGCTACTATTTCATGGCGTTCGCGCTCGACCGCAAGCTCCAGCTTCCCCCCGGCGTCGATCGTCAGCAACTGCTTGACGCGACGAAGGGACACGTGCTCGCCAAAGGGTCCATGGTCGGGACATTCGACAAAAAGAAGTGAGTTCCCCCGAGCCGTTCCCGGGGCGCTGCTAACGTACAACAATCAACCTGCGCAACCCCCGGATTCTGCGCTGCGCGCTATGCCCCGGGGCGCAGTGCAGCGGAGTCCGGGGATCCTCCTCCGTTTCGTCGCAACCGCAACGCCTTCACCCTCGTCGAGCTCCTCATCGTCATCGGCGTCATCGCGATCCTCATCGCGCTGCTCCTTCCCGCGCTCAACAAAGCCCAGGAGGCCGCACGACGCGCCAATTGCCTGTCCAACCTCCGGCAGGTGCACACCGCTTTCCATCTCTACGCTTTGGAAAACAAAGACGCCGTGCCCATCGGGCATCGGTCGGCGACGAAGCAGTTCAACAGCATGGTTTACAGCGCCACGGCGGGAAGATGGGTGCTCTTCGGGCTGCTTTATCAGGCAAAGCAGATTCGGACGCCCCAGATCCTGTTTTGCCCGTCGGAGAACAATTCCAAGTTCATGTACAACACCGACGCCAACCCCTGGCCCCCGCCGGACGTCACGCCGGGGACGAACGTGCAGACGGGCTACGGCGCCCGGCCGGAGCAGGAGCTGCCCGACGACCTGGCGAACCCCCCGCCGCACCTTCAGCCGTTCGTGATGCCCCGACTGAACCGTTTTAAGCGCAAAGCGATCTTCGCCAACCTGACGGCGGCGCGGATGCGGGTCATCACACGCCACCGCGTCGGCGTCAACGTCCTGTACGGGCACGGCGGGGCGCAGTGGGTGGTATTGAGCGCATTTGATCAGAGGGAAGACCAGTGGGGTGAGCCGTCGTTCCCGCTCACCGACGCCCCAAACGCCACGCATACATCCATTTGGAACAGCTTCGACAGGCAATGACCAAACCACCCGCGGGATAGTTGCAGGTTTATCGACGTTGCCGACGATGTTGGACGATGAAGGTTCCGGTGCGCGACCAGGTCACGTTTTTCGTCGTCGTCATCGGTCTCGCCGCCGGCTGGGGGTGCAGCACGCCGCGCCCGGAGAAGGACGTGCGAAACCCGGACCCGTCGGGAAAGATTCCGGCGTATAAGGAAGCCGTCCGCGAGCGCGACCGAAGCGCGGTGCGCCAGATGATCAAAGATCTCGACAGCGACGATCCCGCCGTCCGGTTGTTTGCGCTGGTCGGGCTGCGCCGGCTGACGGGGGAGACGTTCGGATACCAATATTTCGACGACCAGCGCCAGCGCCGCCCCGCCATCAAGCGGTGGGAAGCATGGCTGGCGGGTGAGACGGACGGTAGCGCAACGGAGGCGCCCAACCCAGCGAGCGAACGGTGACCACGGTTGGCGGAATGCACGACGACCGGACGTTCGAGCTGCGGATCGACTCCGATCCGGCCCATCTCGCCGCTGTCCGCAAAGCGGTCGAGTCGTTCGCGGTCGCCTGCGGCATGAGCGAACGGGCGGCGAACGACCTGGGGCTGTGTTTGAACGAGACGCTGGCGAACGTGATGCGTCACGCGTACGGCGGGCGCACGGATCGGCCGATTGAGATATCCGCCGCGTGCGACGCGAACGAAATAACGGTGCGCGTGCGCGACTGGGGCGACGGGGTCGACCCGTCGACGATCCCCCACGAGTCCTACAATCCGCTGACGCCCGGGGGGGTGGGGCTGATCTGCCTCAGCCAACTGCTCGACCGAATGGTTTATACCCCGCAGCCCGACGGTATGCTGGCGACGCTTGTGAAGAGGAAGTAGGGATGAAGGAGGAGGGATGAGGGATGAAGAATAGCCGTTTTCATTCCTCATCCGTCAGCGGAACGAAAAACAGGGACGGATGAAAAATAGGGACGGGAGCTATTTTTATCTCCCTCCCTGATCCCACGCTTGAGGACGTATGGCCGAACCGACAAACACAGAGCTGGTCCAGGGCATCCGCCGGCAGGGCGACGCGGTGCTGGCATCGATCGTGGGCGAGATCGATCTGCACAACAGCCCGCAGGTCCGGGTCGCTTTGCTCGAGACCCTCGGGCGCGAGAAGCCCCAGCGGCTGATTCTTAACCTCGGGTCCGTCCCGTACATGGACAGCAGCGCGATCGCCGTCCTCGTCGAGTCGCTCCAGAAGATGCGCAAGATCGGGGGGAAGATTTACCTCACGAACCTCCAGCCCCGCGTAAAAGGGCTGCTCGAAATCGCCCGCCTCGACTCGATCTTCATCCTGAGCGAGAGCGAGGAAGAGGCGATGAGCAAGTAGCAATGAGGGATGAAGGATGAGGGATGAAAGGGACGCAATCTGACGATTTTCTTCCTTCATCCCTCATCCCTCCGCCCTCTCATCCCTATGAACCTCTTCACCCGCCCCATCACCGCCCTCGGCAACCGTGCGATTGACGTCCTCGAGTTCATCGGGGGCCTGGGATACCTGCTGCGCGACGCTGCCGTCGCGTCGCGGGCGGCGCTGTTTGGCAAGCGCGGGCGGCGAATGGGGTGGGCGAACCTCTGGCAGCAGATGGACCGGGTCGGCGTGCGCTCGATCCCGATCGTCTCGCTCGTCCTGTTCTGCATCGGCGCGATCCTCGCGCTGCAAATGGCGCCGATCCTGCGCGATTACGGTGTCGTCGAGCAGGTCGCCGACATCATCTCCATCGCCATCTTTCGTGAACTTGGACCGCTCGTCAGCGCCATCGTGCTGACGGGCTTTGCCGGCGCGTCGATCGCGGCCGAGCTGGGGTCGATGGTCGTGTCCGAAGAAATCGAGGCCCTCGAAGCGCAGGCGATCAGCCCCATCCGTTTCCTCGTCTTCCCCCGCGTGCTGGCAACGACGATCATGACCGTCTGCGTCGCCGTCGTCGGGGATCTCATGGGCGTCGCCGGGGGGCTGGTCGTGGGGCGGGCGTTCCTCGGCATCGGCTTCAGCCAATACATCCAGCACACGCTCGACGCCGTCCAGCTCCAGGACTTCATCACCGGCCTGGTCAAGGCCGGCGTGTTCGGCACCCTGATCAGCGGCATCGCCTGCTACCTGGGGTTATCCGTCACCGGCGGCGCCCAGGGCGTCGGCGTGGCGACGACGCGCACCGTCGTGCTCACCATCGTCGCGCTGATCTTCGTCGATTTGCTCTTCACGTCGGTCTTCTATTTCGTGGGGTGGTGAGAAGATGATGGAACCGCAGATGAACGCGGATGAACGCAGATTAAATGAGATCACGGAGCGGGCGATCCGCTGCGCATACCGCGTTTCGAACAAGCTTGGGTGTGGCTTTCTTGAAAAGGTCTACGAGAACGCGATGTTCGTAGATCTCACGTTCGAAGGTCTTAAGGTTGAGCAGCAGCGAGTCGTGCAAATCCACTACCGCGACGCGCTGGTCGGGGAGTACGTGGCAGACCTCGTGGTCGAGGGTCTCGTCTTGCTGGAGTTGAAGGCCGTCCGAGCGCTGGACGAGATTCACGTCGCGCAGTGCCTGAACTATCTCAAGGCAACGGGCCTTCGCGTCGCCCTCTTGATCAACTTCGCAAAGCCGAAGGTCGAAATCAAACGGGTCGTTCTGGACCTCTAACTCTTATCTGTGTTCATCTGCGTTCATCTGCGGTTCCAATCCATGACGGATGTCACCACCACCCCCGAAGTCGCCATCGTCGTCGCCGGCGTCACCAAGCGCTACGGCGACAAAACGGTGCTCGATCAGATCAACCTCGACGTCCGCCAGGGCGAGACGCTCGTGATCCTCGGCGGTTCCGGTTCCGGGAAATCGACGCTGCTCCGCCTCATGATCGGCAACGTCAAACCCGACGGCGGCGAGGTGATCGCGCTGGGGGGCAAGTGCATCTCGACCATGAACGATGAGGAGCTGGCGAACTACCGCAAGTCGATCGGCGTGCTGTTTCAGAGCAGCGCGCTGTTCAACTCGATGACGGTGGCCGACAATGTCGCTTTGCCGCTGCGCGAGCACACGGATTTGCCGGAAGAGACGATCGAGATCATGGTGAAGATCAAGCTGGAGCTCGTCGGGTTGCGCGAGCACGCCGACAAAATGCCGTCGGAGCTGTCCGGGGGGATGAAGAAGCGCGCCGGCCTCGCCCGGGCGATCGCGCTGGACCCGAAGATCCTTTTTTACGATGAGCCGTCGGCCGGGTTGGACCCGGTGACCAGCGCGGAGATCGATCAGTTGATCATCGACTTGAACCAGAAGCTGCACGTGACGAGCGTCGTCGTCACGCACGAAATGGACAGCGCGTTTCGCATCGGTCATCGCATGGTGCTGCTCGACCGGGGAAAGTTCATCGTCTCGGGCTCGCCCGACGAAATGCGCGCGTCGACCGACCCGCTGGTCAAGCAATTCGTGCACGGGCTGACGGAAGGCCCGCTCACCGACCGGCGCCGCGCCGGAGGTTACGAAGGTGACCTGCTCGGAGATTCCGACAACGCCCAGAGCGCCGATTAATTTTCATTACCCGCTCGGCGTGCACGCTTCAGCGTGCATGGGAGCGAAGCGAGCGAGCAACCTCACATGCCTAAAGAACGCAACGCCTTCCGCGCGGGGCTTTTTATCGTGATCAGCCTCGTGCTGATCGTCGCGATCATCGTGTCGATCCAGGGGCTCGGTAAGCTGCTCGAGCCGCGGCAGACGCGCCTGGCGACATTCGCGTTGACCGACGACCTCGGCGGCCTGCGCGTCGGGGACGACGTGCGCGCGGGCGGGTACAAGGTCGGCGAGATCCGTGACATCGAGCTGATCGACGCCGCCGGCGACGACAGCGCCCAGCCCCACCTGCGCGTCACCTTCACGCTGCCCCAGCGCCTGGCCGTCCGCGAGGACGCGATCGTCGCCATCCAGGGCACGATCACGGGCACGGCCTGGCTGAACTTCGAGACGTTCGGCGAGGGCGGACCGCTGCCCGAAAGCGTGGCGCTGGCCGGACGTCCCGGCGCGATGAGCGACCTGATGAACGCCGCCCGCGGGATCGCGCCGGAGGTGAAGGCCGCGCTCGTCGACGTCCGCACCGTCACCCTGCCCAAGGTCAACAACGCCGTCGACCGCACCGCCGAGACGGTCGTGACGTTCAAGACCACCGGCGAGCGCACCACCGCGCTCGTCGACCATATCCGCGGCAAGATCGACCCCTTCGTCGAACGCATCCACGGCGTGACCGAGCCGGCGAAGGACATGATGGTTCACCTTCGCGACATGTTCGGGGAATCCAAAGGCGACTTCCGCGACACGATGGCCAACGCCTCGGCGGCCACGGGTGCCTTGAAGGACAAGCTCCCCCCGATATTGGAAAAGGCCGACGCCGTGATGGCGCAGCTGAGCACGACGATCGAAAGCACCAACGGCGCGCTGACCGACGTCAAGGCGACGATGGCCAACGCCAGGGACATCAGCGCGTCGGTGAAAGGCGTGCTCGTGGGCAACCGCGGGAAGATCGACGGGATGATCGCGGCGATGAAATCGACGGGCGACAACCTCGAAGCCGCCAGCGTCGAGATCCGCCACAGCCCCTGGCGGCTGCTGTACAAGCCGAAGAAGGGCGAGGTCGAGAACCTGACCCTGTACGACTCGGCGCGTCAGTTCGCCAGCGGCGCCAATGATCTGAACGACGCGGCGGCGGCGCTGCGGGACGCGCTGAAGAACCCTGAGCTGAAGGAGTCGGACGTGCGCCAGCTCGTCGAGCGGCTCGATCAGACGTTCGTCGGGTTCAAGGAGGTCGAAGAGGAGCTGTGGAAGAAAGTGCGCGACTAGGGGAGGGATTTGCGATTTTGGATTTGCGATTGTCCCATTGCCAACCCACATGCTATAGCAGCGTCATCAACTGGAGGTTTTTCATGCGACTTTATACGCGATTTGCGTCAATCACTTCGACCTGTGTGCTCGGCACGGCATTGACGGTTGGGTGTCAGTCATCCGGACCGCGAGGCGGCGACGGCACGGGGATTCTGCGCTCCGGGCTGCCGCCGGCGTCGACGGTCGTGGCCGAGGGATCCACGCAGTTGACGTACACGCCGGAAGAGCCCGGGCAGGTGTATCTTTACGACATGAATCAGGACCGCGTCATCGGTCGATTCCACCTGCGCCGCGGCCAGCGGTTTGCGATGGACGGCATCGCCGGTCGCGCGACCATCGACGGGAATGAAGTGCGCATCGCCGAGACGGAAAAGAAGGCGAATTACCAGGTGTTCTTCCTGCCGGCGCCCGTGCAATAAGGTAGGCGCCAAAGCCCTGAGCCAAGCAGTCGTGCGCGCCCCCCGCCGTCGCCGGCACGGGTCAAATCAAACATCGCACCGTCAAACATATGAGATGGTGCCCAGGTAACTCTCCGTCGCGAAGTTGAGTTTCGGGGAATAGCCGGCGGTGAAGAACACGCGCCCCCCCCATAATCCCGCAGCAGCTTCGACGCGGGCGTCGGGGAGGTCGGGCAGGATGGACCACTCCTCGGTGAGCGTATCGTACACGCGCACGGACGCCGTATGCCGGTTGAGGCCGATCATGCCGGCGAGCGAGAAGATCTTCGATCCCACGACAAGTGTCGTGCCCTCGTTGTGCGACGACGCGATCGGGAGATCGGGCTTGCGCGTCCAGACGTCGGTGGCGGGGTCGTACTGAAAGAGGAACTTGTGCTGAATGTGCGTGGATGGGGGATTGAAGTCAATCCCGGCATGCCCGTGCTCCCCGCCGATCGCGTAGATCTTGCCGTCGATGACCGCTCGGCTGAGGTGGTCACCGGCTTCGGGGAGGGTTGCGCGGGGCTCCCATCGCGGGTTGCGGCTGCGCGTGGAGATGGCCCAGTGGTCGGCTAGGGGCGTGGCGCGGTCGGCGGCGACGCCGCCGACGTAGTACAGCGCCCCGTCAAGGTACGCCAACGCCCCGGCGGACTGAATCTGCGGGAGGTCAACCCACCGCTCCCACGTCGCATTCCCGATGTCATACTTCCAGGTCTTCGCCGTCCCCGGCCCGAACCCCCCGCCCAACTGCCCGCTGACCATGTAGATGTAAGTCCCGTCAGTCGCCAGACCCATGTGCGTCTGCGGCGCGTCGTTCGGGAGCGGTGTGGTTTGCGACCACGTCTGCGTCTGCAGGTTGAACACGTCCATCGAGCGTGTGACGTTGTAGTCGCCGTCAATGTACCCGCCCATGACGAACAAGCGCCGGCCGACCTGGATCACCCCCGTCTCCGAGCGGCCTATCCGTGCAGCGGGCGCGGCATCGTCCGTCCACGTGATGGTCGGATCGCCCGGCAGCATGCGCCGGATCTCGATGTACGCGACCTTGTTATTCTCCGCGCCCGCAGCGCTGACCATTCCGATGGTGCCGTCCGTCACCACGACCTCGACGGCGCCTTCAACCCAGGGATCGGCGTTGCGCGGCTTGCCGTCGATGATGCGCTTGCCCTCGACCTCGATTTTGTAGTCGCTGTCAACATTGTCAGGGTCGCCGGCAACCAGCCGAACGACATACCGCCCGTTGGGCACCGCGATGGCCCACCAGTCGCCGGAATACATGTGGTTGAACGTGTCGTAGCGCTGATCGGGCGACTCCCCGCTGTTGCGTTGCCGCGCGTCGTCATTGTGCGAGTCGTTCCAGCCGTAGGTGAGCCCGTTCGGTCGCCGATTGTACGTGCCCCCGACGTCGGAGCGGTATCCGGCGGCCACGTCGGGCGTGTTCGGATGCTGAAAGTTGATCCGCGCTTCAAACGGCGACGGATCGGCGGCGAGGAACGTGCGGGATTCAAGCGATTCGATGAATGACATGGGTGTGGCTCAACTGAAGAATGACGAAAAACAACACGGCAAACGACCGACGGCAGGGGCCGGCAAACCAACAGCACCCCTCTATGCCCCGCGATCGTGCCGCATCCTGGCGGGATTGAAACTACCGCGTCATACCCGACAACGCAATGCAGAACGGATCGCGCGTAACGCCGACGATGAAAGATTTCGCCACTCTAAGCAGGAGGAAAGGAAAAAGTCCGAAAAACCGGCTCATTGCGCCCATTTTCGCGAAGAGCATAGCACACGCGGCGCAACCACTGTCTTGCGGGGGAATAAAACGGGGTCACTACTGATTTTCACGTGCTTGGCGAAACCAGGAGTGACCCGTCCGCTCCCCAAGCCGATCCCGGCGGCTCCCGCTGGCGGCTAGAACCTGCCGGACCCCGCACGGCCCCTCCGCGGTGCGGCAGCTCGTAGCCGCGGGCGGAAGCCCGCGGCCTCTCCGCCTCTCCGCGGAACGATCCCTTCTTACGCCGTCGCCGCGACGTTGCGCGCGAGCTTCGACGCGGCGTAGGCGACCACGAACTCCGCGAACAGCAGCAGCACGATGGCTGCGCCGGCGGGGACGAACGCCCAGCGCAGGCTGATTACGACGCCACCCACCGCGCCCAGCAGCGCGATCGTCATGGAAAGGATGAGGGTCCTCTTCAGCCGGTCGCTCAGCAGCAGCGCGGCCGCGCCGGGGAGGACCAGCAGCGCGGTCATCAGCACGCTCCCGACGACGCGCACCCCCGCGACGATCACCGCCGCCAGCAGCACCATCAGCAGGTAGTGGATGAAAGACCCACGCACGCCGGAGGTTTCGGCCAATTGCGGGTCGAAACAGTACGCGAGAATCTCTTTACCCAGCGCCGCCACGGTCAGCAGCACCGCGAAACTCACGGCGATGGCGAGCAGTGCGTACGGCGTGTCCATGCCCCGGGCGTCGCCGAACAAAAGTGCCTCGAACCCGACCGGGACGGCATGGTTGAAGTGCAGGTAGACGCGTTGCGCCAAAAACCCCCACGCGAGCGACGCGACGAGGAAGATGCCGATGGCGGCGTCGCTCGTGACGCGCCGGCCACGACTGAGCCGGCCGATCGCCAGGGCGGTGAGGAAGCAGAAGAGAACGACGCACCCGTAGACCACCCAGGACTGGTCCAATGCGGGGAACAGCAGCGCCAGAAGCCACGCCGTGCCAGCGCCGCCGAAGCCGCTGTGGCTGATGCCTTCGCCGATGAACGCCCAGTGACGGGCGATGACGAAGAGGCTGAGGACCGAGCACGCCAGCGCCAGCGCCGCCGAGGCGAGCAGGGCGTTGCGAACGAGGGGATTGGAGAGGTCGAGGAGCATGGAGCGAAAAGTCCGAATGTCGAAACCAGAATGACGAATCAATGACGAATGACCAATGACAAAGCCCGGGATGCGCTGACCTTCTTCTTCGTCATTTGGGTTTCGTCATTTATTCATCATTTGGGTTTCGACATTCGGGCTTTGGATATCCAAGTGGGTCTCGCAGAAGTTTCCCGCGCACGTGTGCGGGTTCGGCAATCCAAACGCCTCCAGGTCGCAGGCGAACATGCGGTAGACCAGGTCGGACGGGAGGTGCTCGGGGACGTCGTGGTAGTGGAGCGTGAGGTTCAGACACGCGATCCGATCCGACACCGCCGACACCGCGCGCAAATCGTGGCTCACGAAGATGACGGTCAGCCCCAGGCGCGTCTTAAGTTCCTGGATCGATTCGATGAACCGCTGCTGCCCGCTGCGGTCGATGCCGGTGGTCGGCTCGTCGAGCAGCAGCAGCTTCGGGCGCGGCGCGAGCGCGCGGGCGATGAGGACGCGCTGAAACTGCCCGCCCGATAGCGTTGAGACGGGCACGTCGGCCAGTTCATCGATCCCCACAAGCCCCATCAGCTCCTCGGCGAACGCCAGGTCGCCCTTCGCATGTGACCGAAGCATCCCGGTTTTCCCCGTCAGCCCCATCCGCACGATCTGGCGAACGCTCAATGGGAGGCTGCTGGGCACGCGCTGGCTTTGGGGAAGATACCCGACGACGTCGCCCCGGCGCAGCGCGTCGCGCGGGGTCAGCCCGGCGATACGGATCTGCCCGCGCGTCGGGTGGAGCAACCCCAGCAGCAGCCGGATGAGCGTGGTCTTCCCCCCCCCGTTGGGGCCGATCAACCCCACGGTGGCACCCTGCTCGATGTCGAGCGTCACGTGCTTGAGCACGAGGGATTCGCCGAAGGCGAAATCAAGGTTGTCGATCGTGACGATGCGTGGCATTGGGTTGGGTCCAGGTGCAAGTCTATTGCATTTGCGCCCGCGATTCCAATGACGCACTATTTCCGTGCCAATCTTTGTTCGGATGGAAAATTTACCCTACCCCCCAGGCGCTCGGAGTGCTACCATCCCGCGGGTAGCAAATTGTATGCCCGGTAGTGGGTGTTCTTAAGAGTGGGCCAGGGATGCAGTTAACGCAATCAACGTCAATGCGGATGGATCAGCGGCAGTTGCTGACGCCGCGGATGATCCAGAGCATGGAAATCCTCCAGCTGCCCCTGATGGCGCTGGAGGAGCGGATTGAACAGGAGCTTCAGAACAACCCCGTCCTCGAGCAGCGCGAAGGCGATGCCGACATGGAAGGCGAATCCGTCGCCGTCGCCGACCAGCCCGACGTCATGGAAGCGCGCGAGGACTACTCCGAGTCCGAGCAGCCGATGGTCGTGCAAGAGAACTCCGACCAGGCCGAGGACTTCGAGCGGCTGGCGAAGATCGGGGAGTACTTCGAGAACGAAGAGTACAACGCGATCTCCAGCCGCGACTTCCGCCAGCAGGCCAGCTACGACGGGGAGCGCGACCGCAAGCTCGATGCGATGAACAACACCGCCTCCCGCGGGATCAACCTCGCCGAGCACCTGATGGGCCAGTGGGCGTTCGTCGAGTGCTCCCCCGCCGTTCGGTTCGCGGGCGAGGCCATCATCAATTACATCGACGCCGAAGGGTATCTCCGCACCGAGCTGGAACAGATCGCCAGTGACTCGAAGAAACCGCTGAACATTGAGGATCTGGGCGAGGCGTTGAAGCTCGTGCACGCGCTCGAGCCGGCGGGCGTGGCGGCACGCAACGTCCGCGAGTGCCTCCTGCTCCAGCTCGACGCCCTCGAGCGCGACGGCGACCAAGACCACGACTTCGACATCGAGCGGGCGCTCGTGGGCGATCATCTCAAAGACCTGGAGATGAACCGCTACCCGCAGATCAGCAAGAAGCTCGGCATCGAGATCGACGAGATCAAAGCCGCCGTGCGACGCCTCGGCCGGCTGCACCCGCACCCGGGCAAGCTCATCGCCGCCGACGAGGCCCACCCGATCACGCCCGATGCGATCATTTATTACGACGAGGAGACGGATAAGTACGAGATCGAGATGACCAACGATCCCGCGCCCAGCCTCTACATCAGCGGGATGTACCGCAAGATGATCAAGGACCGCACCTGCGACAAAACCACCCGCGAGTTTTTATCCAATAACGTGCGCAACGCCCGCTGGCTGATCGAGTCGATCGAGCAGCGCAAGAGCACGATCACGCGCGTCATCCGCGCCGTCGTCGACGCCCAGCGCGAGTTCTTCGACAAAGGCCCGGAATACCTCCGCCCCCTCCCCATGATCCTCGTGGCCGACCAACTGGGCATTCACGTCGCGACGGTCTCCCGCGCGGTCAGCGAAAAGTGGATCCAATCCCCCCGCGGCGTGTTCCCCCTCCGCCGGTTCTTCTCCGGGGGCACGACCAACGCCGAAGGCGAGGACATGAGCTGGGACGCGGTGAAGGAAAAGCTCAAGGTCATCATCGACAACGAGGACAAGAGCAATCCGCTGAACGACGACGAGATCGTCGAAAAGCTCGCCGACCAGGGGCTGACGCTCGCGCGGCGGACGGTGGCGAAGTACCGCAAGATCCTCAACATCCCGACGGCCAGACAGCGGAAGGAGTATTAATTGGACGGCGGCGGGTTGGGCTTCACGTTCTGGTTTACAATTGCGACAGGGATCGCTTCCCTCTACGGCGCATATGAAGCGCGGCGTCAGCGCATCGGGGCGGAAGCCCAGCGACGGGCGGCAGAGAAAGCGGCGAGAGACGCTCAGAGTTTATTTGAAGCTGTTGCCACGCAACGATTGTTCGAAGAAGCCATCGGTAGGTGTCGACGGTGTGACTTCGCGATCGCCAGCGACATGGCAGCGGCCGATGAGCAGTTGCGCGAGATCGCCTCCATCCTCGGTCGCTTGGCGGGCAATCCCGCATCCCGCGGGTTAACCACTCCTACCGAGTGGCGCCGAATGAGCGAAGAGTTTACGCAGCTACGCCAAACGCTGACCGAGCGCGGAAAGCGTCCGCTCACAAATCAGCTCAAGGGGGGAGCCGCGGCAATGTTGATGCGGAATGTGACTGAATTGGCGCGACTTTCGGCGGTTGCCGAGAGTAAGATAGGAGCAGAACATGGCAGTGCCTAACGAATATCAAGACGTCCTGGACCTACTCACTCAGCACGCCGATGCACTGGCTTGGCTCGAAGGCCGCAGCGGCGAAGTCATTGCTCGCCTTCCCGACTACGTTGTTTCACTGTCGATCAATCCGTTCACGGAGTTGTTCAACAACGACTTGGGAATCAAGAGTCCCGTCACCTTCCAGTTGCTGCTTCCCGAAGGAATCGAGGTCGGAAAATTTGAGACCCGGCCTGATGAACAAGATTATCACCGCGTCCGCGGTCTGTACGACGCTGCCACCGCGGGCGCGCTTAAGAAGCGCGAAATGCTTCGCCAGGTTGAAGAGCGGTTACGAGGCGTCTCCGCACGCCGCTAGATAGCGATGGCCCCCGCTGTTCCCGCTCGATGCAGATGATCAGGGGTTCAGCGAATAGATCCGGGTCTTGCCGTCATCGTAAACGACCTTCGCCGCCGGGAGGTCGGTGGTGGCGGGCGTGACGAAGTAGTCAAACCCCCACTGGCTGCGCAAGGCCGCGACGTCGCGGGTTTTGGCGGCGAGGAGCTTGCGGAGTTTCTCCGTCGCCACGCTCGCAGGCTCGCGCGAAATGTACCCGAAGGCGAACGGCTTTTCGTGGATCGTCTGGTAGTACAGGCTGTAGGCGGGATGCGTGTGCACGTCGATGAAGCTGCCGCCTGGCAGCCGTTTCATCGCGTGGACCCACGCGGGCACGGACGGCGACGTGATCGGCAGCGGGCGCGGCCAGGTCTCGAACGCGATCAGCCCGAGCAGCGCCGCCGCGAAGAGGTTCCGTCGCGCCGACTTCGGGGAGCGCATCAGCGCCGCCCACCCGCACGCCGCCAGCACCGCCAGCGCCAGCGACACCATCACCATCATCCGCACGGGCAATCCCGATAGCTTGAAGATCGGCACGAACCGCTCGAGCAACGCGTACGGCAGCGGAATTCTCGTGCTGAACCCCCACACGCGCAGCACGGGGCCGAGCGACAGGACGAAGAACACGAGCGCGATCACCCCCCACCATGCGAGCTTTGCCGGCGCCGCTTCGCCCCGCCGACGCCACCCGATGACGGCCAGCACGATCGTGCCCCAGCCGACGTAGACGCTCATCTCCACCCACCCGGCGTGAAAGACCGACCAGTACGGTTCCGTCCACGCGTGAAATCGCCAGCTCCCGCCGGGGATGAACGGCCCGAGCAGGTCGGCGTAGTAGATTGTCGCGCTGTGCGCGCCGAAGAACGGGTCGCGCTGGTTGGCGATGAGCACCATCGCGACGAGCAACCCCGTCGTCGCCAGCGACGCGACGACGAACGTGATCAGCGGCATGACGTACGGCCGGCGCAGGCCGAACGCCACGTCGCGCTTCTCGCGGGCCATCACCGCGTACAGCAGCAATCCGGCGAGGGCGGAGTAGAGCAGGTAGTAGTAGTCGCACAGCGCCACGAGCAGCACGGTTCCCGCCGTCGCCAGCGCACGGGCGATCGTTGGCCATTGCATGAGGCGCAGCACGCACAGGAGGCACAGCGGCACCCACTCGAGTGCGACGAGCTGGAGGTGACAGGTTGCATGGGCAAAGTGGAACGCGGAGAACGTGAACAAAAACCCCGCCAGTAGCGCCCCGCCGCGCGAACCGGAAACGGCGCGGGCCAGCGCGTGCATTGTCCATCCGCCGGCGACGAACGAGAACAGGATGATGGCGTTGTACGTCGCCTCCGGCGACATCACACGCCGCAGCGGAATCGCCAGCAGCCCGTTGAAGGGATTAAGCGTGTGCCCCACCAGCGTCGTCCCCCCCGGCGCGTGCAGCCATGTCGTGTGGAAGGGCGAACGGTGGAGCTCCGTGATCGACTTGTCGACCCACCACAAATTCCAGATGTTCTGAAACCCGTCCTCCGACCCAATGATGTACGCGCTGGAAAACGACCCCATCGCCGGCCAGGTCAGCAGCACAAAACATGCGAGATAAAACACCGGGGGGAGCAGCCAATCCCGGATGAAGGTGAGGTTCTCTCTCGCATTCTGACCCATGACACGGGTAGGATCGTCGCTCATGCTTGACCTGTCACGCCTTCTCATCGCCATTCTGGTTCTCACGTGCATTTCATCGCTCGCCGGCGCTCAAGCGCCGCGGCCGAACGTTCTGTTCATCGCCGTCGATGACCTGCGCCCGCAGCTCGGTTGCTATGGCGAATCGCAGATGAAAACCCCGCACATCGACGCTCTGGCCAGGAGCGGGCTGCTGTTCAACCGGGCGTACTGTCAGCAGGCGGTATGCAGCCCGTCGCGCATCTCGCTGCTGAGCGGGCGCCGGCCGGACACGACGAAAATTTACGACCTGACGACGCACGTCCGCAAGACGCTGCCCGACGTCGTCACGCTGCCGCAGCACTTCAAAAACAACGGCTACTACAGCCAGGGGTTCGGCAAAATTTACCATCGCGGGCTGGATGACCAAGCCTCGTGGAGCGTCCCGCAGACCGACAACCGCGCCATGCAATACTGCGACCCCAAGATCATCGCCGCGATCAAAGCCAAAGGCGCCCAGGGCTGGGAACAGGGCGGGCGGACGAAAGGACCGGCGTGGGAGATCGCCGATTGTGAAGACAATGAACTGCCCGACGGGTGGGTCACCGACCGCGCGATCGAAGCGATGCGGGAGGTCAGGGACAAGCCGTTCTTCCTCGCCGTGGGGCTGGAAAAGCCGCACCTGCCGTTCGTCGCGCCCAAGAAGTATTTCGACCTCTATCCCCCGGAGCAGATCAAGCTCCCGCCCAATATGACCGCCCCCGACGGGGCGCCGCAGCTTGCGCTGACGAACTATGGTGAGCTGCGCGCCTATCCCGGCGTTCCGAAGAAGAACGAGCCGTTCAGCGAGGAATTCGCCCGGGGGTTGATCCGCGGATACTACGCCGCGACGAGCTACGCCGATGCGCAGGTCGGACGGTTGCTCAAAACACTCGATGAACTGGATCTCCGCGACAACACGATCGTCATCCTCTGGGGCGACCACGGGTATCAGTTGGGCGAGCAGGATCTGTGGTGCAAACACACCAACTTCGAGAACTCGACGCGCACGGCGCTGATCCTCAGCTCCCCCGAACAACCGTTTCCCGGCGCGACGACCGACGCACTCGTCGAACTCGTCGACGTCTACCCGTCGCTGTGCGACCTGGCAGGATTGCCGCAGCCCCAGGGGCTGGAAGGCCGCAGCTTCAAGCCGCTGCTCGACTCGACCGACCGCCCGTGGAAGCGCGCCGCGTTCAGCCAGTACCCCCGACAGGGGGACAAGATCATGGGTTATTCAATCCGCACCGACGGCCACCGCTATACCGAGTGGCAAACGGGCTGGGAAACGCCGGAGACGATGAAGGTCGTGGCCCGCGAGCTGTACGACCACACGACCGACCCGCGCGAAACAAAGAACATCGCCGACCGCCCCGACCAGGCGGAGATCGTCAAAGCCCTGGCCGAGCAGCTCAAAGCGGGCTGGCGCGCGGCGCAGCAGTGAACGCAAACAGCCTCGACAAACCATCCGCTGGCGAGGCCCGCTTCGGCGGCCGGGTTGAAGATTAGACCGTAACCGATCGAAAGAACCGGTTGACGATCCGCTTTCCCTCACATTTCCACGGTTCCCGCGCCGCGCGCAGTGCGCATAAGGTGAACGTGGCGTCACAGAGACGAAACCTACTTCATCACGGAAGTTCAATTCATGGGACAGCAAGCACAAAACGGCGGCCGACGGGCCTCGCTGGATGACAAGAAGCGCCGCGCCGCGGGCCGGGCGAAGCAGGACTCGCCCGAGCGCAGCGCGATCAAGGATTCGGTGGGATTGGCAACGCCCAAGGGACGCGCGGGCGGCGCGTTCGGGAAGAATGGCGTCGCCAACCGGCGCGGCACGGGCGGCATTGGTGAGGGCGGGGGAGGCGGGGGCGCGGACGCAAAGTCCCGCCTTGTCGACGTCGGCCGCAGCACGAAACCCGCCCGCAAACGCGGGACGAAAGCCGGCACGTAGAAGCATCGCGCAAAACACCACGAAAACGCAAGCGACTCCCCGACCGCCGCGGCGGATCCGGCGTCGCCGGGCGTCTTCGCGAATTTATTCCGGCTTCCGTTTCACCGCGTACATCTTCACGCTGGCGGCGTATTCGTTCACGTCGTAGCGCTTGAGCAGTTCACTCAACCCAGCATGGACCAGCGCATCCCCCGCTGCTGCCGGCGCGCAGCAGGATGGTGACGCCTGCACGATCGTCAACCCGCTCTTTTCGTTCGACGGCACCGACGACGTCGCCATCGCCGGTGAACAGCACCCCGCCTGCCCGTCCACCTTCGCATACGCGTTGAGGTCCGCGCCGGCGTCGATCACGTCCACCGCGTCGAAGCCGGCTTCGGTCAGACCGGATCGGTAGTCGGCGATCGGGATCGCGCCGGCGATGCACCCGACGTACGCCGACACGTCGCGCTCCAGCTCCGCCGGCAGCGGTTTTTTGATCGCGATGTCGCTGACCGCCACGCGCCCGCCGGGCTTGAGCACGCGAAACATCTCGCGAAACACTGCCCGCTTGTCCGGCGCGAGGTTGATCACGCAGTTGCTGATGATGCAGTCAACCGAACTATCCGGCAGCGGCAGCGCGTCGATCGAACCCTGGTGGAACTCGACGTTGCCCACCGGCTTTGCGCCGGGGCCGCGCTGCGCGTTCCTGCGCGCCAGTGCGATCATGTCGGCCGTCATGTCGATGCCGATGGCACGGCCGCCGGGTCCGACCTTCTGTGCCGCGAGGAACACGTCCAGCCCTCCGCCGCAGCCGAGGTCGACGACCGTCTCACCCGGCTTCAGCGACGCGAATGCTGTCGGGTTCCCGCACGAGAGCCCCATGTTCGCCTCGGCGGGAATGGAGGACAGTTCCGCCGGCGAATACCCGAACGCTTCGGCGACGGCGCGAACGGAGGCGTTGTTGCTGGACAGCCCGCTGCGCGCGGTGCTGCCGTACTGTTCACGGACGGTTTCGGTCATGTTCTGCTTCATGATGGCTCCTTAAGAATTCTGGATCAGTTGTGAAATTGCGGCGTTGCCCGGCCGCGTCAGTTTCCAACAGGGGACAGCGATTGACGCACCGATAACCGGCGCGGCGAGGTAGACCCATAGCGATTGCAGTTCCCCCGACACCAGCGCCGGCGCCAGCGAGCGCGCTGGATTCATCGACGCGCCGCTGATCGGTCCGGCAAACATCGCCTCCAGCCCGATCACCCCGCCCACGGCGATGCCCGCCATCACGCCCACTTCCTTGGGTCCGGTGGACACGTTCAAAATGACAAACATCAGCAGCGCCGTCAGCACGAGTTCCAGCGCGAATGACTGGAGTTCGGATCCCGCCGGCAGCGACGCGCCCAGCGCCGCCTGGTTATCGAACATCACACGCAGCGCCGCGCTGGCCAGCAGCGCGCCGGCGATCTGCGCGACGACGTACGGCGCCACGCACCTGCCCGGAAACCGTCCGCTCAGCCAGAACCCGCACGTCACCGCCGGATTGAAGTGCGCGCCCGACACGTCGCCCAGCGCGTAGATCATCGCCATCACGATCAGTCCCCAGGTGATCGCCACGCCCACGTGCGTGACGGCCATGCCGTTTGTCACGTGGTTCACGACGATCGCGCCCGTGCCGGCGAAGACCAGCGCGAACGTGCCGAGGAATTCCGCGACGTACTTGCTCCGGCTCGTGTGCGCGCTCATGGTTGCGCCCCCGCCGCCGCAGGGCGGACGGGCTCCCACGCGCGCATCGCCTGGGCGATCTCGTCGCGCACGCGGCGGAACTCCGCCAGCGTCTCCGTTTCATTCCCCACGAAAACGGCCGGGTCGTCGAACGGGAGGTAGCTGCGCGTGGACGCGCCGGGCCAGATCCGCGGGCAGGTCTCGCTCGCCTTGTCGCACACGATGAGCAGGTGTCGAACCGGCGCGGCGCCGAGAAACTGCCTGAGCGGCTTGGGCCGCTGGCCACCGATGTCGATCCCCGCCTCGTTCATCACGCGCACGGCCAGCGGGTGCACGCGCGCCTGCGGCGCCGTTCCCGCGCTGGCGACCTCGACCGATCCGCCGCGAACTTCGCGAGAAACGCCTCAGCCATTTGGCTGCGGCAGGCATTGCCCGTGCACAGGATCAGGACCATCGGCTTCCGGCTCGTCGACATGCGTGACCTCTCCAGGAAACCAGGAACAAACGGGGACGACGACGATTCCTATCGTTCGCTTTGCTCCAGGGCGTCGGGCATCCGCTCGACGTAACACTTCAGCCGCCTGCAACGTTCGGCGCTTGTAAGGTATTGCGCTTTTGATTTGGATAGCGTACATCATGTCCTCTGAGACACACCACCCAACCAACTGAGTTCGATACGCTGCTGGCGGCGCTGCTCCAGGGCGCGTTGACCGAGACGCAGGCAAACCGTCTGGCCGAGCTGGGGCCCGAAGCGGTTCGGCTGGTGCTGCTGGCGGTGAATGCCCGCATCGCGCAGTTGCAACCGGCGTCACCCTCGCCGGCCACGCCCTCGGGCATGGTGCCGGTGTATGAGAAGCCGCCGGTCAAGCGTCGCCGCAGGAAGCCGGGGGCGAAGGACGGGCACGCCGGGAAGCGGCGCAAGACGCCGGCGGCGATCGATCAGCGCGTCAAGCACCGACTTGACCTGTGCCCCTGCTGCGGCGGGACGCTGCAACGCTGCCGGCGAACACGCACACGCGTCATCGAGGACATCCCGGCCCAGATCACGCCGGTCGTCACCGAGCACACGATCCATCGCGACTACTGCCCCGGCTGCAAGAAGCACGTCGAGCCGGTCGTGGCCGACGCGATGCCCAACGCCACGCTGGGGCACAACGTGATC
>JBBSLV010000003.1:0-29579 GCA_038233535.1 Tepidisphaerales bacterium
CCCCTTTTCTTCCTGCGGGTGCGGGGGCCGACGTCGCTCATGCGTTTCTTTCCAGCTCCAGATTCAAACTGCCGATGCAGGGAGCACCGCCGGGAGCGTCCCCAGCAAACGCGGCCACGCCAAGCTCAATTCAGTGACATCGCCACCACAAAAGACGAGACCGCATTCCGCGCCGATGGCCATGATGGAAACCCTGCTTCAGCCTCCTTTTTTCTGGAACCTAAGGCTGACCTCATCAAGGACTGGCGAAACCGCACCATTCGGCGAGACGAGCACTGCCCGGTACTGAATCCACGAATGGGCTGCCGGCGTATCCAGCCGCGAACCCGGCGTTTCGAAAAATGACCCCTCCCCCTCCAGGCCCACCCACGGGGCTTTGACCAGCATTTCCTCGTCAGAAGCGGTGCGTATCTGCAACTTCACGTGTGAGCCATGCGGCGTCGTCGCCTTCCAGTCGATGCGCATCCCTCGGCGATCGCCGCCGTACTCGTGCGGTGGCGAGATGTAATCGAACTCGAATCCGCGGTCGTAAATGTTCCCGATATCGGCGCCGCCGTCGTAATGCACTCCCCGACCGGGGATCAGGTCCTTCCGGTCGAAGCTGAAGCCGTGCGGGCCGCCCCAATAGAGAAACGAATCGGTCACGTGATCGCCGAACATCCCGGGCTTGTTCGGACTGCCTTCGGAGCGATGGCAGTACAGCAGCAGGTCGTTGTACCCGTCGCCGTTGTAGTCAGCGACCTGGCTTCCGGTGCCGGAATTCGTGGGGAGTTCGAGGATCTTGTCCTCGCTGAGGCCGTTCGGCGACCCCCAGTAGACGCGAGACATCGTCGCCCGGCTTCCGCCATCCTTGTAGCGTCCGGCGACTGCGTCAGGCCAGCCGTCCTTGTCGATGTCGGCGACGGTCACACCCTGCGTGTCGTTCGGCTTGAACTCGTTGCGCCGATCGGCGGAGAATTCACCCTTCTCGTTTCCGTAATAAACGTATGAGGCGACGTTCTCCCCCCGCCGCATGAGCAGCAGATCGAGATAGCCGTCGCGGTTCATGTCGGCGACTTCCGAGCTGCTCACGCCCTTGCAGTCGGGGACGTCATATCGGCGATCGGGGGAGTAATTGCGCGTTCCGTCGCCCCAGTAGATCCATGCGCCGTCGCCGCCGCCGGGCACGATGATGTCCAGATTGCCGTCATTGTTGAGGTCAGCCGCCAGCGGCAGCCCCATCCCGGCGCCGGGCAGTTGCGTGCGTTGCGCCGTCGCGTAACCGTCGGACTCGCCCCAGTAGATATAGATTGACGGGTTTTTGTCGTCCGGCCCGGCCGTCGTGTTGAATACGATCACGTCGATCCAACCGTTCTTGTCGAGATCCGCAACCGCCACGCCGCGTGCGCCTTTGCCCATCATCGCCGAGCGGTTTTCGACGTCGAAGCCGCGCGGGCTGCCCCAATAAATGAAGTTTTCCGTGATACGCCGCCCCACCTCCGCCATGTTGGCGATGATCAAGTCGGGCCAGCCGTCGTCGTTCAGGTCGGCCGACGCCCAGTCATAGGGTTCGACCGAGGGGAGATCCGTTCGTCGTTCAACCGAGTACTTTCCCTTGGCGTTGCCCCAGTAGACGTATGCCGGCGTCACTCCGCCGCGCTGGCGATCGGATGTGTTGTTGAACAGCACGTCCACGTGCCCGTCGCCGTTGAAGTCGGCAATGGTGTTGCCGATCGCGCCCTTGGTGAAAAGCGAGGTGCGCAGAGTATCGTCAAATCCCTTGTCGGCGCTGTTCCAGAAGATGTAGGAGGGAACCTCGAACGATTCATGCTCTTTGAAGTTTGACACGACGATTTCGGGGCGCTCATCGCCGTTGAGATCGCCGATTGAAACGCCCCAGGCGCCGACCGTTTCGAGCTCCTGTCGGTTATCCCTGGAGAGACCGTCGGCGCCGTTCCAGTAAAGGTACGACTTCGTCAATGGATTGCCGGCGGTTTGATGGTTGGTGAAGAAGACGTCGGCGCGCTTATTGCCGTTCAAATCCGCGGCCGCAACGTCGCGGGCATCGCTGGTGGGCAGCTCGATGCGTCTGTCAGCGCTGAAGTTTCCCTTGTCGCTCAGGTAGATGAACGACGCGTCGCCGGAGCCGTTGGCGAAGAGAATGTCGGGCCAGTCGTCGCCGTTCACATCGGCGATGGCGACGGCGTTGGCTTGGCTGGTGGGAAGCCCCGCTCGCCGTGCCCGCGACGAGAAGCCGTCGCGGGAATTGGAGCCGAGGTACACGAAGGAATCGGTGTCGGACTTGCCTTCCTTCTCCCGGTTGGCGAGAACGAGATCGAGGGCGCCATCCTGATTGAGATCAGCGATGGCGACATCGGACGCGCCGGCGGCTTCGATGTCGGTGTAGCGGTCGCGGGCGTACCCATCATCGCCGCCCCAGAAGATTCGCGACGGCGACTCCAGCGTGCTGCCGCCGCGGTACTCCCAGAAACCCGCCGACAGCGCAAAGACGATGTCCGGGTACCCGTCGTTGTCCAGATCCCCGACCGCCGCCTTCTGGGCCGCTTCGGTCGGAAGCGTCTGTTTGCTGCTGAATGGGTAGTTGGTCCAAACGTCGGAGTTCGGATCGCGATTCTTCGCTGCTTCGGGATCGCCGTAGTACACAAAGGAGTCCATCTTGCTCCACGTGCCGTTGGCGTAGTTGGGAACGACGGCGTCGGTCTTCCCGTCGCCATTCAGGTCGGCAGCGATCGTCCACTGCGCGCCTTCGTTTGGAACGGGCGTCGCACGCGCGTTGTTGAAGTCCTTGCCGTTGCCCCAGTAGATGACCGCATCGAGCTTCTCCGCCTGCGGATGGCTGTTGGCAAACACGAGATCGATGTGGCCGTCGTTGTTGAAGTCGAAGCGATTGACGAGCTGAATCTTGCCGCCGGCGCTGACGTAGGTGTTGTTCCCGCCGTCGCCAAGCGTCCCTTGGCGAAAATCGTCGAAGCTGTCCTGGGTCCAGACGTGATCCGATAGCGCTGCGGCGGTTCCTTGCTTCTGGTCCGGGGCTTCGCCGCCGGCACAGCCGAGGCTCAAGAGCATTCCCAATCCGGCCAGACCGCTACAAACAACCTGCTTGCGGTGAATCATCAAATCGATACTCCACTGGTGTAAAACCTTCCGCGTTCATTCGCGGCAATTGCTCACCTCGCTCCAACGTCGCCTGCCGGCGCGTTGCGCAATCGATACGTTGGCGCGATCCTGAACTCCGCCGGCTGACCCTCCGATCGCAGGTCGCCCCAGACGACGATCTTTCCGTCGGTAGAATCCTTAATGACGCCCCACCTGTTGCCGAGGCTGATCACTCGTCCTGCCAACCGTTCATCGCTGGACATATTACCCGCACCGATCGTTGTGGTCACGCTCTTCTCGTCATACTGGAGAGATTTGGCCTGACCCTTCATCCCGTCGTCGGCAAATTGAGGCTTTTCGTCGAAATTCCCTTCGCCGTCCGCATAACCCCCCTGGATGTCGTTATGCGAAACGATCGGCGGTTCTTCGTTCGCCGCGACGCTCAGCTGCGCATTCTCGTTGCCGTAGACGATGTTGTTCGTGATGATCGACGGCTTCAGGTGAGGTGCGTACGAGTTGCCGTAGATGATGCCGGACTTGTTGTCCACGATCGTGTTGTTCCTGAAATTCATCCACGAGCTGATACAGATCACGGCGATGTCGTTGCCGAAGGCGAGATTGTTCTCAATGTCGCCGCGACCTTCCTTGCTGAGGCGAATCGCGCTGCTGTTGTTGCCGGCGATGATGTTGTCGGTGAACAGAGGGTGCGACGACTTCATGACGTAGAGCGCGCTGCCGTCGTCGGCGCACTCGTTGCCGAGCAGCCAGTTGGCGCCAATCAGCGGGGAAGAGTCGTATTCGAGGTAGATTCCGCCGGCGTCGGATTTGCTCTTCGGCCCTGTCTTGTTGTTCACGATGACGTTGTTGATGACCCGCATCCGCAGCGGCGGACGGTGCTGGGCGTTGGTCGCCGAGATCGCCCCCCCATTGCTGCTTCGCGACCCGTTCACGTCGGTCACGCCGCTTTCATTGTTCACGATCACGTTGTTGACGATGTGCGGCATGCTGTAGTTCGCGACCGCGATGCCCGCCCCGCCGCCGATCTCGGTCGTGTTATATGCGATGATGTTATTCGCAATGACGCTCGTCGAGCCGTTAACGCATGCGATCCCCGCACCGTCGTTGCCGGGCTGGTGGATCATCTTGTTTTCGCCGAACCCTTCGGGATCAAGCGTGACGTTGTGGATGATGGTGTTGTTCGAGATGATCGTCGACGCATGATCGCAGAGGATGCCTGCACCATGCTCGCGCACCTTGCCGTTGCGGATGACGAAGCCATCGATGCGGGCGTTGTCCGCGCCCACGACAACCCGCCGCTGATCTTCACCGTCGAGGATGCTGCGGTTGGCGTTGATGTCACGCTCCCAACCCTTCGCATCGAAGCCGCCGAAAAGGTCAACGTGCGGCTTCATTTCCAGCGTCTGGCCCTTGTACTCTCCGGCGGCGACAAACACTGCATAACGGCGTTGCTCGCCGGCATCGGAGACCTTCGATAATGCCTGCGCGATCGTCGCCATGGGCGCGGCCATACTTCCGTCCGCCTGGTCGGCGCCGGTGGGGGCGACATGCAGTACCTTCGCGTACACCTTCGCGTCCACCGCATCCGTGCGCGGACCGATCTTGTCGGGCTCCATTTGAGGCGCCGGCTCCTGCGGCGGTTTCTCCTGCGCAAGCGCAGACACCGCCAGGAGGGTTAAGACGCCGAGAACAACGGCACGACGGACGACACTGACAGCACTCATGCGATTCTCTCTCATTTAAATGTGAGGTCCGATGCGATTCCGGGCGAAGCCTGGATGTCACGGGTGTCGGGCGTGTGCGCCTCGGCCACATCGTCGGGCAATGGTTTGCTCATCACCCGCCGCCACGTCAGTTCCAGATCTTCTTCGCCCTCGGGCCTCGGAAGCGGAAGCGAGGCGACGTAGCCGACGATCATGGTCGTCGTGAAACCGAACACCGTTGGCCAGACGAAGGTAATTCCGGTGTCGGCGAACGCGATGTACAGCGCTACCGCCGTTCCGAAGACGCCGCCGAGCATCACACCATAGCTTCGTGCCCGCCGCGAGAACATCCCAAGCAGGTAAATTGCGAGAATGGGTCCGGTGAAGGTCTGAATGACCTTCGCCCCGATCTCGAGCACGATGCCGATTCGGCCGACGTTGCTCGCGATGATGATGCCGAGAATGCCGAAGCACACGTTCGCGACCCGCGAAACCAGCAACTGCTTTCGCTGGTCCACTCCCGAATCGGGTTGGGCGAGATCCATCGTGGCAGGATCGGCGCCGGGTTGGCTGTTCGAAACGGAAGCCACCGCCAGGCCGCTGGCATTCACCTGCCGGCCAAGGATCAACCGGTTGTAAAAATCGACGACGATAACGGAGGTGCATGAGTTGATGCCTGAGTCAATGCTCGACAGCGACGCCGCCAGGATCGCCGCCACCACCAGCCCGATCACGCCGGTGGGAAAGACGTTAGCCATGAAGTATGGAAAAACCTTGTCGGTGTTCTCACGGTACTGATCGGGCAGCGCATGCATCTGAAAGTAAGCGAACAGTGCGAGCCCGACGAAAGCCAACCCCAATGTCCAGATTACGTCGCCCGCCGCATTGATGATGAACGCTTGGCGCGAGTCCTTGAGCGATTTGGTCGTCTGGAAGCGCTGCACCATCACCTGATCGCTGGTGTAGCCCGCCATGCGACCCACCACCGCCGCAATGACGATCGCCGACATCGCCCGCGGCTCACCGAAATACACCCGCACCCTGTCCCACAGACTCGCACCGTCCGGGAGGTTCAGATTGAAGTGGAGGCTGGTCTTGCCCTCGGCAGCGGCGAGACTCCAGACGGCCGTCAAGCCGCCGTCAACGTTGTAGAGGATCACGCCGATCGCCACCGCCACGCCGGTCAGCATGATGCAGAACTGGATCACATCGGTCCAGATAACCGCCTGGATGCCGCCCAACATCGTGTAGATCGTCACGACACTCCCGATGACGATGATGAGCGGAACCGTCTGAATGCGCCCGCCGGTGATCGCCTCGATCGCCAGCGCCGGCACGTACATGGCGGTGCCCATCCACCCGATCCGCCACAGCAGGAAAATGCACGCCGCCAGTGTTCGCACGCCCACGTTAAAGCGGCGCTCGAGGTACTCGTATGCGCTTACGGTTTGCAGGCGGCGGTAAAACGGCAGCGACACATACGCGACCCATGGATACAGAAATACCCACGACAGCACGCCGGCGGTAAAGATCAGACCGAAATTGAAGATGGTGGATGGTACGGCGACATAATCAATGCCACTGTTCAGCGCGGCCATCAGTGACAGGCCGATCGGAAGCCACCCCATGCGCCGGCCGGCCAGGAAGAACGATTCGATTCCTTTCTGCCGGCGGGAGAAGTAGACGCCGATCGCCACCAGCATCGCGAGATATCCCACGATGATAGCGACGTCGATCCAGGTGAAGTTCGTGTTGCGATCAGGCATTGCGCTGTCTTCCTCCAATCGTGCTCAAGGCCGAACCATCACTGACGAAACGTATAGCTCAGATCGTCGAAGTACATCTTCATCCCGTTGCCATCAACATGCGTGGTAATGATGCCGAAGCGATTGAAGCGCGCGCCGGCCGCCTTGTCTTCGGCAGGCAGTGCCACGCTGTAGGGCTGCCCATCCAGAGTGACGGTGATCCGAGCCATTCCGTCGGCATCGGCCGGCACGTACTCCAACGTCCAGTCGTGTGACTTTCCATCCGGAAAGATGTGTTGTCTCACGCCCTGCTGCGCATGTGAAGTGTGCGGCGGTTGGTCGGGCCGGCTGGAGCCATAATACGGATAAACGTAAAACCCTTCATCGCTGGGCCCTTCCACGGCGATGCCCAGGAAGTTTTCCGGCGCGATCGAGACTTGCGCGCTGCCCGTCTTCATGCTCTTGGTGGAATGGAAGAACCCAATGAGCCCCATGCTGTCCGTCACGGCTTGTTGAAGCGCGACTTTGCCGGAGGCGCGCAGCGGCTTGTCGAGCGTCAGGTCTTCGAGCCGGTCGCCGTAGTAGGCCATGAGTTCCGGCGTCTGCTGATCACCGCGGAAAACCAACCCGCCCATCTCCCCCGGCGCCGCTCCGCCCGCAAAGTGCGTTTTGCTGTGACCAAAGTCGAAGCGCGGCCGCACGTAAGTGGTGGTGTAGGTTCGCCGGTTCTGGAAACCGTCCCATTTGGGGTCGCGATCGAAAGACTCATCCTTCTCGTTGATGCGCAGATCATCGATCCAGATTGAACCCGCCCGGGGATCGGCATGTCGCATCATGTTCAGCAGGCCGAAACGATTAAACGTCGCGCCGTCGGCTTTATGTCCGGGCCTGAGATCGGCGGTGACCATTTGGTCGTCGATCGTCGCGGTGAGGGTACCGCCGCCGTTGTTGCCTTTCGGGTCGTACTTCAGTGACCAAGTGTGCGTGATGTCGCCGGCGGGAAATTGGAACAGCATCCGCGGATCGCCGGGGGCTGGATTGTCGGTGGTGAACAGCGTACTGCCCGCCCGCCAGAGGCCGGTGGCGTACTCCACGTAACCGTTGAATACATCGCCCTCGCCGCCGAAGCGCAGCGCGATGGTATTGGCCGTCCGCCACTCGTTGGCTGTGTTATCATTGAAGAACCCGAGCAGGACGTGACCGCCGCCCTTGTCGAACTTGAGCTTACCGGAGGCGCTCAAGGTGTCGTCGAGCGTGAAGTTCGGGAGGACCTTGCCGTAATGCGCCGGCTCGGCCGCGGGGGTGAGGTAACCACCAATCTCCCCCTTCTTCCCCCCCGCGCGGGCGGTGTTGCTGTAGCCGAAATTCTGCACGACCTTCATCGGCTTGGGATCTTTCGCGCGGTTGTTGTGGGCATCCCACTTGGGATCCTTGTCGAAATTTTCGGTCTTCGTCGCCGGCCCCTCCGCGGCCAACGCTTCTGAGTTGCCGCTGATTGTGAGGGCCGCAGCGAGCAATAAACCGAGCAATACGCAGCCCAGCAATGTCACTCGTGTTGAATTCGTCGTCGTGTTGCAGTTTCGCTTCATGTTGTTGAATCCTCTGTTGAATGTGCGTGATGATCCTGGCTTGCTGATCACTGACGAACGGTATAGGTCAGGTCGTCGTAATAGACCTTCTGGCCGTTGCCGTCCGTATGTGTGGTGATGATGCCGAAGCGATCGAAGTGAGCGCCGATGGCTTTGTCTTTCGGCGCCAGCTCGAGAGTGACCGCTTTTCCATCCAGCGTCACTGTGATTCGCGCCTTGCCGTCCTCGGCAACCGGCTGATAGTCCAGCGTCCACTCGTGCGCTTCACCGTCCGGATAGATGTAGGACGGGGGTGGGTCCGCCCGTTGCCCGCTGCCGCCCGGCTGGTCCGGCGCGTTCACGGTGTAGACGGGATAGAAGAGGAACCCGTCGCTGCTGGGGCCTTCAATCGCGATGCCGAGAAAGTTCTCCGGAAATCCCGAGGTTTGAGCGGTGCTCGTCTTCATGCTGTCGGTGGAGTGGAAGAAACCGATTTGCGTCGAGCTGTCTGTAACGCCGTGCCGGAACGACATCTTCCCCGACGCTTTGAGCGGTTTCTCCAACGTCAGTTTTTCAAGCCGGTCCCCGTAATAAGCCATGCGATCGGGATATCGTTCGTCACCGCGGAAGATCAGCCCGCCCATCTCGCCCGCCATTTTTCCGCCGGCGTGGTGCGTGGGGCTGTAGCCGAAGTTGAAGCGCGGCCGCGCGTATGAGGTGACGTGGACGCCGCGGTTGCGGACCTGATCCCACTTCGGATCGCTATCGAACGCAGACGTTTCGCCGTTGATGGTGAGGTCGTCAATCCAAAGCGTTCCAGGAATGTGTCCGCCCATGACGGCGTTGAGCAGGCCGAAACGATTGAAGGTCGCTCCGTCTGCCTTATGACCGGGATCCAGCTTGGCCACCACGGTTTGATCATCGATGGTCGCCGTGATGGTGCCGCCGCCGTTGTTGCCGTTGGGGTCATACTTGAGCGACCAGGAATAAACCTTCTTTCCCGACGGAAACCTGACGACGTTTTCGTTGAGATTGTCCAAACCCGGGTCCTCGAGAAACCCCGCGCCGCCCGCGCGCCAGCGACTGGTGCCGTACTCGATAAAGACATTGAAAAAGTCCCCCTCTCCGCGGTGCTGCACGATGCGCAGCGCGATCGTATTGGGCGTGCGCCACTCGTTGACCGTCTGCGCGTTGAAGAATCCGAGCAGGATGCTTCTCTCATTCTCGACGACGTTGAGCTTGCCCGAAGCGGTCAGCACGTCATCAAGCGTGTGCTCGGGAATGACCTTGGCATAATAAGCCGCCTGGTCGTCGGGACTGACCACGCCGCCTATTTCGCCGCGCTTACCGCCGGCATGGGTGGTGGCGCTGTAGCCGAAATCCTGCACGACCTTCATCGGCTTTGGATTCTTCGCGCGGTTGTTGTGGCCATCCCAATTGGGATCCCGGTCGAAATTCTCGGTCTTGGTCCCCGGTGGCTCTGCTGCCAACGCTTCCGAGCCAATACCGGCTACGATGGCGGCGCCGAGCAATAGCATCCGGAGCAATGTGATTCCTGTCGCATGCAACGTTGCTTTATGGTTTCGCTTCATGTCTTTGGATCTTCCATTAACGGTGTGCGTGACGATGATGCCGAAGGCGATCGAAGCGCGCGTCAATCTTCATTCAAAATCAAATCCAAACAGCTGTGCCTTGTTCAGGCGGACCCGAAGCATGATTGCCTCGCCCTCACCAGCGCCCACGTCCTCCCCCCCCTTCCACTTCAGCGGCGTCCGGTACTGATCTCCGACCACCGCCGTGGCGTCGTCGAAGGTGCGACCGGGCAGCGGCTTGCCGTGCAGGTCGCAAACCTCAACGACGATGCTTCCGGTGCGCCCGGTTACGGCGTTGATCAGGATCTTCTTCCCCGGCGGGATGAATGCGACGGTCGCGAATTCCCCTCGCTCCGGCGCCTCGAGGCTGACCAGCCGTCCCTTCGGCCACGTCGCCAACCCCACGTCGTAGCTCCACGCGCCGCGCGGATATTTATGGGGATAGGCGTAGCCGGTGTAGGGCAGCGCCCAGGTTCCGTCCGGCAGCTCGACGAGGCTGGGAAACGCGAAGATGCACCCCCCGTCCCAGGCGCCGAAGGTATTGGTCTTCAACACCGGTCCGCCGGGGAGCTTCGTCCACTGCTTCGTGTCGTGACTGGAGAACAGCTCGATGCTGGTGGTGTCGTCGGCCTGGTGATAGATCGCGGGGAACAGCAGGTGATGATCCGGAGCGCCGGGGATCGTCGTCTTGCAATTCGTATAATACGTGTCCGTCGGCGGCATGTCGGCGCCGGTCTGAAGCACCACTTCAGATAGGGGAAACGCGCTGAAGTCGTCGCTCTCCGTGCGGCCGACGGCGCGGCGGGCGAGAAACTCATGCACGCGACCCTCGGGCTTGGCCACGCCCTCGGCGCGCGGACCGGCGTATTGCCCGCGCGTGAACATGACGTATTTTTTCAAGAAGTCGTCGTAATAGGCGACGATCTGCGTGTCGCTCACTTCCACGCTGATCGGATCCTCAAGCTCCGTCCAGTTGAACCCGTCCGGCGAGACGGCAGCGCGGATGGAGTGAAAGCGCCCGGGATCTTCTTCGGCGGCATGCACGGAGATGGGGCGTTTTTTATGATATTCCGCGATGATCTCTGGGTCGGTGCGCGCCGCCCACATCGACTTATACCGCTCCGCCGGCGGCGCGCTGGGATCGATGAACACGTAGTGACCGGCCAGCATAAACAGGTTGTTTTCCTTGCTGCCTTCGTATTCGATCAGCCCGAGATCGGGCCGGGCCCACGACTTTCCGTCGCTCGATTCGAAGTAACACCTGAACGTCTCTTCATGCGATTTCTGGCTGCTGCACCACAGACGGAATTTGTCGCCGTCATGCATCAAGCTCGTGCCGGCGATGCCCATTTTTTCCCACGGCCGTTCGCGCGTAAGGATCGGATCGCCGCGCTGGGCCTGCTGCGCGACGAGTCGAATGCCGAAGGGAGCATCGAGATTGGTGAAGACCGACTCGAAAGCGCCGACCTCTGTGCCGCCTGCGTAGCTCTTACCATCGGCGTCCTTCCACTCCAGTTGTCCCGGACGGATGTAATACCAACTGGTGAACACCATCCGCTTGCCCGCCAGCGCATATGGCTCGCCAACGCTACGGGTGTGATCGACGGCGGAAGCGGTCCGGGCTATGGCGAAAACGAAGCAGCAGAAGGCCACGCATACGAACAGCCGGCGCACGCTCAGATCAATCATAATTTCCTCCATTAAGCTTCGGGTGACAGATGCAGATGGCTGACAGGAAACGCGCCGCGCGCCAAGCGTTAAACCTGGCGCGCGGCGCAGTGCTGAGCTGGCGCACAACCTCATTCAGGCGCGGCGAACACGTCGCATCGCGAGCAATCCGCCCAGCCCGAGCAGGCCAAGGCTCGCCGGTTCGGGAATCGCATTGTCGCTCGTGAACGTGACGTCATCAAAGTAGACTTCCGCCGTGGAGGTGCCATTCCTCGCCGGAAAGATCCCGAAGCGGGTAAGCGGATCTGTGATGCCGGCGAACCCATTTTCGAAGTTTGCGGTCGCCGACGCGTTCCCCACCGACACCCTCAGCGAGCTGGTGCCCACGCCACCCGAGGGTGGGGTATAGGCCAAGCCGAAGGGCGTTGGCGCGCCAATTGTAAGATCCAGCGTCGGGAGCTCAGCTCCGGTCCTGTTTCTATTCCTGGTGTAAAGGAATCCAAAGACGTCCTTTCCATCGTTAACCAGGACGCCTATGAAGTTTTTCAAATCCCCGTTGATATCCGGAAAGGAATCAGCGCCAGTGGAATACCCTAGGAAGAAAGCGCCATCCGCTGCATTCGAACGAATGACCCCCGAGACATTGAACGCCTCGGTGGGATCAATGGACCCCACGTCAAAGCCGTAAAAACTCGGGACCGGCCCACCCCGACTGAGCATTCCTCCAAACTCGCCCGCGCCGGTGGCGACCCCGTCGTCCGCGTTCCCCGGTATGCCATCCGGGCCTGGCGGGTTGACGGCGGTGCCGGTCATATCCGTGGCGGACCAGCCGTAATTATTCGGCGCTGTCCGGTTGCTCACTCCTTCCCAATACAAATCGGTGTTGGCGGTGAACGTCTCCGTCACCTGCATGGCACCGGATGTGATGCGCGTGAGGCTCACGGCTGTAACGAGGCCAAGTGCGGATAACCTGATCAGACTGGACATGATGCTCTCCTCTGAAAAAGGGATGTGGAACTGGATGAACATTACGTTAAAACGCGTTTCGTACCGCGGTGAAGTCCCCAGTGTCGAAAGCTTCAAACAGAAGCGGGACGTAGACGTCCAACTGCCATTGCGCGGTGAGTTGGCTTGCCTCTCGATAGTCCGCCTCGGACATCGGCCAGTATTGCGCGTGCCCGTCGGAGTAGCCCACGTTAATGCCCGCCGGTCTGACGTGCGGCCAGGAAGCCGGCACTCCAAAGGTTCCGAACGCGAAGCCGAAGTGATCCATGATCACCGCCCGGGTGCGCTTCAGCTCACGCGCTCCGATGCGCGGCGGCGTGAGTTGCCTGGCGTAGCGGTACGAGTAGTTGATGAATTTGGCCGACGGGTTCTCCCACGAGTCGGGGTAGGTGAAAGAGCCTCGATGTTCCGGGCAATAGAACGCTCTGGGATCCTTGAGGATCCCGGTGCCGAACAGATAACCCAGCATGCACCAGCCATCGATGTGGTGCGGGCGGGCGGGGGGAACGAACCCGGCGTAAGCCGCGTCCAGCGCGGCTGGGTCGCGATAGACGAAGTTGTTCTGGTATTCGTTCGCGCCGTCGAGACCCGGCGGCAATGCCCCCTTGTACTGGCCGGCGTACATGTGAACGGCCAGAAGGAGTTGACGCTGGTTGCTGAGGCAGACGGAACGATTTGCCGCCGACCGCGCTTTCTGAAGGGCGGGAAGCAGCAGCCCTATGAGCACGGCGATAATCCCAATGACAACCAGCAGCTCGATCAAGGTAAACGCCTTGCGCATACGACGATCCGCCGACACCAATGATGTCTTAGACTTACTTAGCCCCATTCGACACTCTTCCTTTCCGCGACAAGAGATGACTGGGCGGGGTAACGAATAACCCCAGACAGGTGAAGCTATTATCAATAGAAAACTGGAAAAATCAATGACAAAATTAATAAATTTGTACTTTGGCTGGCACCGGGGGTCGGAGCATCGCAGTCAAGCATCGCGTGCGGAGCAGGCTCGATATTTCTGCACGATCTCGTCTTTCAAGGGAAACCCAAAACCCGATCCAGCCGGCAGTTCCATGAATCCGTTGTCGATCTTGGGTTGCTGCACCGGCAGATCGAACCACATCGGGTCGCGGTTGTAATTTGGGAAGACTTCCACACCCAGCCCGTTCGGAACGCTCGCCAGAAGGTGCATCGCCACCTGGGGTTCCTCGTGATGGGCCATGCCGACGCCAAAGCCGTGCGCCAAGGCGGCGATTCGCCGCCACTCGGTTACGCCCGCGGCAATGGTTGCATCGACATTGAGGATGTCCACCGCCTTCCGCACGACCAGGTCGCGGCAGCCGTGACGGGAGATTTCGCCTTGCCCGGCGTTGATGGGGATCCCCATCGTCCGAAGTTGGGCATTGCCCTCAATCTGGTCCTGCCACTGGATGGGTTCCTCGATCCACGCGAGGTTCAGCTCGCGCACGCCGCGCGCGAACTGCATCGCCTCGCGTACCGTCCAGGACTGGTTGGCATCGACGCACAGATGGAAGTTGGGTCCGCCGACCTTGCGGGCAAGCCGCGTTCGCTCGATGTCCTCGTCCACTGACAGCTTCCCGACCTTCAACTTCATCCCATGAATCCCTTGCTCAAGGTAGTGGCCGATCTCGGTCTCCAAATCGGCCGACGTCTTGCCTTTCATCACGTAGCCACCGATTGCGATGACGGGAACCTTGTCGCGAAAGCCGCCAAGCAGCTTGTGGACCGGTTGGTCCAGAGTCTTTCCGAGCGCGTCCCACAGCGCGATATCGACGGCGGCGATCGCCTGCGTCCGGACGCAGTGCTTCGCCAGATCCAGCGTGTGAATCCCGCGGTTGTTGAGATCGACTCGCGTGTTCCACATGACCTCCCAGTGTCGTTCGACGTCGCGCACATCGCCGCCGATGAGCAGCGGTTGATAGATGTCGTTGACGATGCGGCAGACGTCGAGTTGATACTGGTCCTCGTCACCGCCAAAGGTTTCGCCGACAACACCGTTATCGAGCGTGACGCGGGTTACGATCGTGTTGCGGCTGGTGATCTTGTACGTTCCGCCCTGAAAGACGTCCTCGAGCTGGCGCACGAGCGGGATGGCTTCGATCTGCTGGATCTTCATCGGTCGGAACCTTTCGTTGTTGCGTCGGCGTAGAGATCACCGCCGTGACAGTCATGGAGAACAACGACGGGAAATCGCTCGAGCTGCATCAGGCGCACGGCTTCGCTGAGTAGTTCTTCAAAGGCGACGATCCGGACCTCGGTGATGCATTGGGCGAGCAGCGCGCCGGTTCCGCCGATCGCGCCGAGATAGATCCCGCGATGTTGCACCAGCGCGTCCTTCGCCTGCTGGGACAAGTACCCTTTCCCGATCACGCCGCGCAACCCCGCGTCGAACATCGCGGGGAGAAAGCGATTCATGCGCCCGCTCGTCGTCGGACCGGCCGAGCCGATCGCCTCGCCCGGCCGCGCCGGTGATGGGCCGACGAAGTAGATCAGCCTGTCCTTCAGCTCCACGGGCAACGGTTGGCGGTTCTGAAGAAGCGTAAAGATGCGAGCACACGCTTGGTCGCGGCCCGTCAGCACCACGCCGCTCAACTCCAGCTCGTCGCCGGCGCGAAGCGATGTCACCTGTGCATCGGTCAACGGCAACTGGAGCTGACGACTCATAGCAGCGCTTCCTGGTGACGGTGCGCGTGGCACTCGATGTTCACGCTGACCGGAAGCGACGCGATGTGACACGGCGCCGCTTCGATCTGGACGGACAGCGCGGTGGTCTGTCCCCCGTAGCCTTGCGGACCGATCCCGCTGGCGTTGATTCGCTGCGCAATGCGCTGTTCCAATTCCGCAACGTGCGGCAGCGGACTGACGTCCCCGATTCGGCGAAGCAGTGCGCGTTTTGCCAGCACCGCCGAGAGCTCGAAGCTCCCGCCTATGCCGACGCCGACGATGATCGGCGGGCAGGCGTTCGGCCCGGCCAGCACCGCCGTCTCGACGACGAAGTCAGTGACGGCATCCACCCCATCAGCAGGCGTCAGCATGCGGAAGGCGCTCATGTTTTCGCAGCCCCCGCCCTTGGCCAACAACGACAGCCGCAGCCCATCACCGAGGACCAGCCGGACATGCAATACCGCCGGCGTGTTATCGCCGGTGTTGCCGCGGACGATCGGGTCGGGCGAAACCGACGCGCGCAGGAACCCCTCCCGATATCCCTTGCGAACGCCCTCGTTCACCGCGTCGCCAAGCAGCCCGCCTTGAACGTGTACGTCCTGCCCGACATCCGCGAAAACGACGACGAGCCCCGTGTCCTGGCACATGGGAACACGCTTCGCGGCCGCGACGTCGGCGTTCTGGAGAATCCGAAGCAGCGTGTTCTTCGCCAGCGGCTTGGTCTCCGCCCGCGCGCCGCCGGCCAGGGCGTCGCGCACGTCCTGCGACAACTCGAAGTTGGCCTTCTGGCACATCGATGCGATCGCTTCGCGAATCTGGTTGAACGAAATCGTTTTCATTGGCGGCAGCTCAGGCAAAAACCGAATCAGCGACCGACTCGGGCGCGGGCACCGCACTGTCAATTGCGAACTGCATCGCCTCGTCATTCACCGTGCGGGCTCGCTCCTTGCGCGAGAGCAATTCATCGTCGCTGATACCCCGCCGGCGGAGCTCGGCCTCGAGGCGCGGAATCGGGTCGGCTCGTTTCCATGCCTCTGCCGCGTCTTCATTCTCATATTTTCCCGCGGAGATCGCGCTGTGGCGCTCCCAACGGACGGTTTTGCATTCGAGGAGCGTGGGGCCCTCGCCTTGGCGGGCGCGGGCCACCGCCTGCTTCATTGCTCCGTAAACGGCGATGGGTTCGTTCCCGTCCACCGTCACGCCGGGCAGGCCGAACCCGTCGGCGCGCTGCGCGATGTTCTCGATCGGGATCGCCAGTTTTGTAGGGACGGAAATCGCATAGCCGTTGTTCTCACACACGAAGACAACGGGCACTTTCCACAAAGTGGCCATGTTCAGAGTCTCGAAAAAAGCCCCCTCGCAGCTCGCGCCATCGCCAAAGAAGACGACGGTCACGCGTCCGTTGCCGCGAAGCTTGTTACTTAGCGCCATTCCTGCCGCGATGGGAATATGGGCGGCAACGATGGCGTTGGTGCCCCAAAAGTCCTTGCTCACGTCGCACAGGTGCATCGATCCACCGCGACCTCCGCTGCACCCGGTCTGCTTGCACAGCAATTCGGCCATGAGCGATTTCAGGTCGAGCCCCTTCGCGATGGCATGACCGTGCCCGCGGTACGTGGCAAAGACCTGATCCGTCGGGTTCAACGCGGATGCCGCGCCAACGCAGATCGCCTCCTGGCAGATGCATGGGTGCGTGCTCCCGCCGAACAGCCCCTTGCGGAAGCTGCTGATCGCGTTCTCCTCGAAGAACCGGATTGTCCACATCTGCTCATACCAGCGAAGCAAAAGTTCGGAGTTCACGTCATCGTTGTTGTTGTTATTCATTGCATCACCTGTCTGACGGCGGCCTCGACGTCCACGGCGCTGGGAAACACGAGATCCTGAAGTGTGCCGGTTGGGATCGGAAGATCCTTCGACGCCACGCGAATGATCGGCGCCTTGAGATAGTCGAACGCGCCTTCAACGACGCTCTGTGCGATCTCCGCGCCGGCGCCACCCGTCTTGACCGCCTCATGCGCCACGACCGCGCGACCCGTGCGTCGCACTGATTGGCAGAGGCCTTCTCGATCGAGCGGCGAAAGCGTTCGCAGGTCCAGCACTTCGCACTCGATCCCATCCTTCGCAGCCTGCTCGGCAGCGTCGACGCAGGGCTTGACCATCCCGCCGTACGTGATGATCGTGACGTCGTTGCCATGGCGAGCCGTACGCAGCTTGCCCAACGGGATCGGTTCATCCTGCTCCGGCACCGGCCCGCGCGATGCGTAGAGGCGGACGTGCTCGATGAATACCGTTGGATTTCCATCGCGCAGCGCGGTCAGCATCAACCCCTTCGCGTCAGCGCCGTTTGATGGAATGATGACCCGCAGCCCCGGCACGTGCATGAGCCACGCCTCAAGGCTCTGGCTGTGCTGGGCGCCGAGCCCGAGGCGGCTGACGATCGGTGTGCGCACGACCAGCGGCACACGCACCTGCCCGCCGAAAAAGTAGCGCATCTTCGCGGCTTGGTTCACGAGGGCGTCCGATGCCAGCGTGATGAAGTCGATAAACTCGATCTCGACGATGGTGGGGTGTCCGGCCAAAGCCAGGCCGATGCCGAACCCGGTCGTCGCCGCCTCGCACAGGGGTCCGTCACGGACGCGCTCGGACCCGAACTCGTCGAACAAGCCCTTGTAGACGCCAAACGTTCCGCCATACGCGCCGATGTCCTGACCGAGCAGAACGATCTCCTTATCCCGGCGCATCTCCATCCGGATCGCCTCGTTGATCGCCTCTGCCATAGACAGTTGCCGGCCCGACGACGGCGCAGCGTTGGATGGTTCTTTCTCTGATACCTCAGCGGGTCCATATGCCATAAAGTTCTCTCACTTTCATTCGCTCGTCGAAATCGGTGGAACGGCCCGTCTCTCGGGACCGGTGTAACTGATCTCGTCGATTCCGGCCGCCTTAAAGGGCCGCTCGACCGTCGCTTGCTCGTGCGCGTGGGCAACGTATCCCGGCGCCCGGCCGACGATGAAGAACGCCTTGCCCAGCGCGGGATCGATAGCCATGTCACACATCAAACCGGCGATTGCCCCGTCAACGTTCATGGGCAAGCGTCGCCCCAGAACATGCGCTGTCGCCTCTTCAATGCCTCGCGCAAGCTGTGTGTGCCGCCCAACCAGCTTCCACTGATTCGCCAGGCGAAGCAGCACGAGCGTGCGCGGATCCTGCGAATGGACGGGGTGCCCATAACCGGGCATCCTCCGCTTCTGTACCTTGAGGTCCGCGAGAACCGACGCCGCCGTCTTCCCATCGCGCACCGCATCGTTGAGGATTCGAGCACACGGCTCGATCGCGCCGCCATGAACGTCGCCGATGCTGCTGATCCCCGCCGCGACGGCCGTCTGAATCGGCACGCCGCTGGACGCGACAAAGCGCACCGCGTCGGCGCTAGGCGACGCCAGACCGTGGTCGCAGCACGCGATCAAGATCGCTTCGACCAGGCGACCCTGATTCCCCGTCGGCAGTTCTCCCGTCAGAAGGAGATAAACGACGTCGCCGAACATCCGTTTGGACGCCAGCTCCTCAATCGGATAGCCGCGCACGGAAATCTCATTGGGGCGAACCCGCGAGATCGCTGTTTTCCAGAACTCGCTCATGCGGGTAATCCAGTAATGATTTCGTCGAACGTGTCGGCGACAAAGACGCCGGCCTTCTTCAGCGCTGTGATCTTGCCGCGAACGGATCCCCGTCCGCGCTCGACGATGACCGCGGCGTGCCCGAAGCGAACGCCTTCCAGCTCATCGACGAATCGGCCAGACAGGAACGCGTTGATGCGAAGCCGGGACGGCTTGTGGATGAGCCTCTCCGCGAGGCGCTCTTCCGCGAAGCCTCCGGGCTCGCCGTAAATGACGACCGCGTCGGTCGAGGGGTCGTTCTCAAGCTGATCGACCAGGTCACAGAAGTCGGCGCCGATCATCGGGTCGCCGCCCACGCCGATCGCGATGCTCTGTCCGATCCCACGGCTGCTGAGGAAGCTGGCGATCTCCGTTGTCATGCCGCCGCTGCGGGAAAGGACGGCCACGCGGCCCGGCTTGAACGATTGCCTGACGTTGTCGATTCGACCGCCGATCGTGCCCATCTTCGCGATGCCGGGACGGATCAACCCCAGCGTGTTGGGGCCGATCACCGTGCACCCGGCGGCACGCGCGCGGCACAGCAGGCGGGCGGTGTCAAGCCGCGGCACCCGCTCGGTCATGATCAACAACAGCGTGATGCCGTGAGCAATCGCTTCGGATGCCGCGTCCAGAACGCTGGGCGCGGGAACGGACACGATGCTGGCGGTGCAGCGCTGCGACGCCTGCGCCTCGGCGATGGTGTCGAAGACGTTCACGCCGCACACCTGCTGTCCTCCCTTGCCGGGGGTGACCCCAGCCAAAATCGGCGTGCCATACGCAAGCATGTCTTCGGTCATCGCCGAAGCCTCGCGGCCGGTGATGCCCTGGACGAGAATCCGGGTCGCCTGATCAAGCAGCATGGTGGCTCCGTTGCACCGCGAGCCGGGCGGCGGCGTCGAGCGACACCTCGCGACCGAGCGCTTCAATTCCCGCCTCGGCGAGAATCGCTCTGGCCTCCGGCTCCCATGATCCGGGAATGCGAAAGACGCTGATGGCCTCCTTCGGCACGCGACCGGCGCGCTTCACCCCTTCGATCGCGCCGCGCGCCATCACGTCAGCCCGTGTGTTATTCACGACATTCATGATTACGGCCAATTTCGTTACGCCCGGTTTTCCAAGCAACAACTCAGTAAGAGCCGCGACCTTTTCCTCGGTGGGGTTGCCCCCAACCTCACAATAATTGGCCGGTCTTCCGCCATAGCGGCGGATCGCGTCGAACACGGTCAGGCTGGCGCCCCCGCCTCCGATCAGGAGTGCAAGGTCGCCATCGAACTCCACGACCCGGCCGGCGACACCGCGATGATCCATTGCGTCGATCCGCTGCGCGTCTACTTCTAATGCGGTCGGAGCGCGGCCGGCCGAGTGCGTCTCGATCGCCCCCAACGGCGCCAATCGCTCCTTCAGTCGATAGACCGCGTCATCATCGATTTCAACGTGGGCGTCCAGCCCGACCAGCGCCTGATCCGTCGTCTCGGCCAGCGGGTTGATCTCCGTCGTCACGCCGTCCAGTTGCAGAAACGCCGCGGTGAGTTTTTCCAGGACCGCGCCGATGCCGGCGACCGTTCTGCCCGTCAACCCGAGGGATCGCGCCATCTGTCGGCCTTGAAAGGCCCGGAGGCCGGTGAACGGATCAAACGTGATCCGCGCGACTTCCGTCTCGCCAGCGCGCTCCACATCGATGCCCCCCGCCGTGCTCAGGATCGCAACGGGCAGTCGGGCGGCGCCGTCCCACGCGACGCCGACGTAGAGCTCGCGCGTGAACGTCACCCGCGGCTCGACCGTGACGAGGCGAACCGGGCATCCGCGCGGTTCCATGGCGAACAGTCGCGACGCGACCTCGCGCGCATCGTGCGGGCCGTCCGCGAAGAGCACCGCTCCGATGTGTCCGCGCCCGCCGAACGGAAGCTGCGCCTTGAGGACGACCGACCCGTTCAGCGACGCCGCCGCGCGCTCGGCTTGGACTGCCGACGTGACGAGCATCGAAGGCGAGAACGGCAATCCGAAGCCGCCAAGAAGCCGCTTTGCCTGGTGTTCGAGGAGCCTCATCGATTCAGGATCTCCGTCTGAAGCGCCTGGAGGAATCGAGCCGCAGCGGCGCCGTCCACGACCCGGTGATCGACAGCTAAGCCGATCCACGCGAGCCGCCTGCCGTCCGACGCCTCAACCGATCGACCGACCGACAAGACCGCCGTCTGTCCGTAAAACACGAACGCATTGAACTGGTCGACCTCGAGCATGCCGAGGTTCGTAATGGCAAACGGCGCGTCACCGGTGAGTTCCTCTCGCCGCAGCGCGTTGGTCCGCGCCCGATCGCGAAAGTCCGTGACGGCTGCGACCACCTGCTCCAGCGAAAGCTGGTCGGCGTCTCGGATGACTGGAGCGATCAAACCATGAGGAGAATCAATCGCGATCGCCACACTGACGGGTTGGACTTTTACCTTGTCCCCGTTGATGGCGCTGCGAACCGCCGGATGCGCCTTGAGGGCAGCCGCGACCGCGACGATCAGTCGATGCGTCAGCGTGATGCCCTGCGTCTTAACGGTCAGCGGCGTGACGTCGAGCCGGCGCTGGAGATGAATCTGGGGTATCTCCGAAAGCGACTTCCGCATCTGCACGATCAGGGCCAGTCGCGTCGCCGGCAGCGTCGTCCACTCGCCGGATGCATCTCCCGCCGCCACCGGGCTCGGCGCTGTCGTGCCCGAGGCGGAGCGAACGTCTTGTTCCGTGATGCGGCCGTCTGGTCCGGTCCCATTGATGACCGACAAGTCCACGCCGATCTCTTTTGCCAGGCGCCTCGCGGCGGGCGATGCCTTGAGCGGAAGGGATTGATCTTCGAACGGTTCGTCGGGACCGTCGGTCAGGATGCAGAGCAGCGCCTTCTCGGCGACGGTTTCGCCTTCTGTCACGCAGAGCCGTCTCACGTACCCCGCCGCCGGAGACGGCACGTCGCTGGCGGCCTTTTGGGTTTCGACCTCAAGCAGAGGTTGTTCCGCGGTGACGCGATCGCCTACCGCCACCAACCACTTGGCGATGATGGCCGATTCCATTGTCAGCTCGACCTGTGGCAACAAGACGTTTGTCCGCACGTTGATCTCACTCCTCTGCGTTGAATAATTCGGTCTCGGGGTCGCGCGTCCAAAGTCGCCGATATCGTTCGGCCACGAGGCCGTGATCCGGACTCGCCCGCCAGAGCCGAAGGTTTGCTTCGGTCTGAAACTCCAGGAGCAGAAGCATCTCGTTCTCATGCCCGCTCAACTGAGGTCTGAGACATCGCAGAGAGACGAACCCATCCGATCTCGATGCGAGCGCCCGGTGATGCTGAAAGGCCGCGCTGAAGTCGGGCATTGCACCGGGCGATAGAAATTGTCGGACGAGGACGACGCAGCTCATAGCATGACCCACCCACCGTTGACATCGAACGTCGCTCCCGTGGCGTAGCTGCACTCGTCCGCCGCGAGGAACGCAATGACTGCCGCCAGCTCTTCCGGTCTGCCCAGCCTTTGGAGGGGAATCTGCCCGCATAACGCTTTGACGCTTTCCGAAGGCAGATTTCGCATCAGATCAGTGTCGAGGATGCCTGGAGCGACACAGTTGACGAGAATGCCATCCTTGGCGACTTCGCGGGCGATCGACTTTGTGAACATCACGACCGCACCCTTGGTGCCGCTGTAAATGCTCGAGTTCGCGAAGCCGCCGATTCGGCCTCCGGTGGAAGCGACATTGATGATCCGTCCGCCGCCCTGCCGTCGCATGGCGGGAACGACCGCCTGGCAAAGGAAGTACTGGCTCCTGGCATTCACGTTCATCAACCGCTCCCAGTCGTCCTCGGTCGATTGCTCGAACGGGATGCGCGGGCAGATGCCCGCGTTGTTGACCAGAATGTCAATGCGGCCGAAATCAGCGACAACGCCATCGACGAAGCGGCGGATCTGCTCGACGTCCGACACGTCCAAATCGTAGGGTTTGGCTTCGGGACCCAGATCCTTCGTCACGCGGCTCACTTCATCGAACCGCAGGTCGGCGGCCGCCACACGCGCGCCTTGTCGTGCGAGCACGGCCGCGGTGGCGGCGCCCAGCCCGCGGGCGGCGCCGGTGACGATCGCGACTTTGGAATCCAAACGAAACACTGCCGCGCCTCCGTTACTGCGGATAAACGATCGGAAAACAGTCGCCCGCGATCGGCTGTCCTGGCGTTGGGCGCGGCCCGAGCATGCGCAACTGCGTCGTCATCTTCTCGCACGGCTGGAACGTCGTACCGTCGGGCATGTAGTGGCCGACGACGGATAAGCGTGGCTCGTTTGTCTTGTTTTCCCCAGAGCCGTGGAAGCACAGCGCGTGATGGAAGCTGATTTGCCCGGCCTTGAGCAGGCAGGGTTCGTCGATCCATGGGGCATCCACCTTTGAGGAGAATCGCTTGCGCTGGGCGTCAAGATCCTGATCGAAGAACGCGTCACTGTCCTTGATGTGCCCCCAGCGGTGCGATCCGACCAGCGTGCGCATGCCGCCGTTGTTCAGGTCCGTGTCCTGAAGCGCGATCCAGGCGGTAATCATGTTGGTCGTCGACGGGATCCGCCAATAGGCGAAGTCCTGATGCCAGCCGACGTTCGCCGCCGACGGCGTTGAAGACGCTTCAGTTGATCCGGGCTTGATGATGACCTGGTCGGACCAGAGACGAACGGAATCGACCTTCATCAGCGCCGCGCAGATCTTTCCCAGCCCGGCGTCGAGAACCATGTCGCGCACGTCGTCGCTCACCCACCAGGCGTTGACGACGCGCCGAAGGGCTGATGGATTTTCGGGCACGTTCAGTTTGCCCTCGAAGTACGCGCCATACCCGTCGCGCTCGCCGGCGAACAACCGATCCGTCGCGCGGCGCAGGCGGTCGATTCGGTCGTCGTCGATCAGCTTCGGGCTGATCCAGTAGCCATTTTGCCAGTATTGCTCGACATCGCCGGTCGTCAGCTCGTACATGAAGGACGCTCCAATTAGTTGAAGGAATACTTGCGAACGATGTCCTCGCGCACCGTCACGCCCAGTCCGGGCAGATTTCTGACCGACAGGTAGCCGTCTCGCTGGACCCACGGGTCGCTCACGAGCTCGTGCTGCATCGGCGACTCGTGCGGCTTGAAATCCATCGTGAGACCGGCCTGTGAGCTTGCCAGCAGATGCACGCTCGCTGCGGTATTGAGCGCACTGCTCCACGTGTGCGCGGTGAACCGCAGGTTGGCCGCCTCGATCAAGGGAATGACCGCGCGGCAGCCCGTAATGCCGTGACAGCGGCCGGGATCCATCTGAACGACGTCCACTCCTCCGGAGTCGATCAACCTGCGGTAGCCTTCGACGTTCCACTCCTGCTCGCCGGTGCCAATCGGCACCGAAACGGACGCGCGCAGCTGGGTATGCGATTCCAAGTCGTGCGGCGGGAGGGGCTCTTCGATCCATCGCAGCCGGCAAGGCTCCAGCTCATGCAGCCGATTGGTTGCAGTCGCCAGATCCCACTTCACCCGCGCGCCCAGAACGTCGAGCACCAGATCGATGTCGTTGCCGATGATCTCGCGAACGATTCGCGTCAGTTGCAGATCCCGTTCCCGATCCAGGCCATACACTGCTTCCGGGCGCTTGCCCCATCCTCCTTTCACGATCCGGTATCCCTGATCGCGGAACCAGGAAAACTCCCGCGCCGTCCAGTCCAGATCCTCCATGTCGAGATGGATGGAAGCCATTACCATGACCTTGTCGTGAAGCCTTCGGCCCAGCAGCTCGCAGACGGCAAGCCCAAGGAGCTTGCCCTTGAGATCCCACAAAGCCATGTCCACCGCGCTGATGCCAAATGCGGCAATCCCCTGGGGCCCGTACCACCAGACGCGCCCCAGCATCTTGTGCCACAGCCGCTCGATATCGCGCGGATCCTCCCCGAGCAGCAGCGGCGCAAGACCCTCCTCAACGATCGTTTTCGTCGCCTTCGCCGATTCGGGAAACTGCGAGATGCTCTCTCCCCAGCCGACCACCCCATCACCGCTTTCGACGCGTGCCAGCGTGATGCAGCGCATCTTGCCGTGATCGTGCGGCTCAGGGTATTGCAGCGAATGGCCTGTAACGGACTTGATCTTCACGCGTTCACCCCGCTCCCGCACGCTGAAACGTTTCGATTCTCCCGGGCCGACCGGCATGCCGCGTAGATCATCTCCATCGCTCCGACGCCGAGCGACGCGGGTGAGCGGTTCGGGGCATCGCCCACCACCACGTCAACGAGGTTCTCCGCCGGCGCGAACAGCGGATACACCTCCGTTTCGGGAATGTCCGGGTACCGCGTCACGTCGCCACGCAAGGCGTGAAACTCCATCTTCCCCTTCCAGAGTTCCATCAGGATCATCCCGTTGGTTCCGTAGATGCGCACCTCGAATTGTCGGTCCGACAACATCGTCGCGCCGGTGGTGGCGACGGAAACGAGGGTGCCGTCGTCCAGCTTGACGTTCAGCACGTCATGGACGTCCACATCCGCGTCGCCCGTGTCGAAGCGCGCGAACACCTCGGAAGCGCGGCGGCCCGTCAGGAATCCCAGGTATGCCCCGATGTGTGAGAATTGACAGTAAATCTGTCCGCCTCCCGCGATGGACGGATCGCTGTACGACCGTTGCGCCGGCTTGAGGTAGGGAGTGGCCGCGTTCTGGAGCGTTGGACTGTCGGCGAAGACCGCGTCCCACGGCAGACCCTTGTAAAGGCCAAGCGTGAAGTTGGTCATCAGCACGCTGATCATCTTCACCTGCCCCAGGCTCCCGGTCCGAATGAGCCGCTGGGCCTCGGCGGCATGAGACGTGTAATGCCAAGGACAACTGATCAGAAAATGGACGCGCTGTTGTTCCGCCACGTCGACCAATTCGCGCGCTTCGGCAGCGGTAAAGGTCATGGGTTTCTCCACCAGCACGTGAAGCCCGCGCTTCAGGGCTGCCATGACTTGTGGATAGTGAAGGTTCGGCGTGGAGCTGATCACGACGGCATCGAGGCCGGGAATGGCCAGCAGTTGATCAACCGTGGCGCAGGCATGAGGGACGTAGAAATCCGCGGCAATCTTTTTCACCGACTCGGCATCGGGGTGTTGCACCGCAAGCAGTTCGGCGCGCGGGTGACGCTTTAAGGCCGGCACGTGCGCGGTTGTGCCCCACCAACCCGCCCCAATGACGCCACAGCGCACCCGCGACATTAGCTTGCTCCTTTCAAAAGTCGGCTGAGGTCGCCGTGAAACAAATACTCGCGGGAGCTGACGACCGCGAGCAGCTTGCACGGCCTGCCTTTGATCGCGTGGGCGGCATGAGGAACTGATGCATCGTAGTAGGCCGAGTCGCCCGCGCGCATGCGGATTTGATTGTCCCCATACAGCAGCATGCACTCGCCGCTTAACACATAGTTGAATTCTTCGCCGGAGTGCGATTGGATCGGCATGGGCTGGCGGGCGGTCTGAGGATCAATAATGAGCGGTTCCATCAATTTCCCCTTCTTGGCAGCCGCGAGCATTTCAAAGACGAAAGAGTTCGGCCCGCGAAAGCGCCGGCGCTCTCCCTGACCGGCCAGGCAATGCAGAATGGGAACATTGCGGTCGTCGTCGTCGAAAAACACGGCCATCGGCACGTCCAACGCTGCCGCAAGCTGCTCGAGACCGGCGATCGTCAACGATACCTTGTGGTTCTCGACACGAGAGAGGTAGGCTTGGCTCATTCCCGCCGACGTTGCTAATTGCTCTAACGTGAGATGTTTTTCCTTGCGCATCTGCCGCAGACGGCTGGCGAGCATGATTTCCGCCGACTTCGGTTTATGTGGAGATTGGTTCGGGGATGTCGCGAAGCTGGACATGGTCATACACCGAATGAGGTCGGGACGCGCCAGCGCCCGCTGCGCGGCTTCGCCGGCATGATACGTCAACTCGCGCACGATCCGCGCGCCCGCCTTCTCCGCGAACCGCGCGCTGGAGGGACGGCCCCTCTCGATCTTATTTCCCAAATCCGACATCGGACTCCAAGCCAACGCCCATTCAGGGTGCTCTGGCACTATGGAAGTCGCCACGCAGATATTGCGTACGTCACTAACGTCCTTGACCCTCTCTTTCTACCTTTGCTTATTATGCGTGTCAAGATATACTCTGCGTGTGGTGCATATCGCTCACAGTCTGGGATGATGTCCAACGAAGGAGCGGCCCATGGGCGTTCGCGACTCACTCAATCGGCAGAACCCAAAGATCGTTGGGGGCGTCACCATCGTGATTATTGTGGCGGCGCTGTTCGTCATCTTTCGTTCGAGCGGCGGCAACGGTGGCGGCGCCAGCGACCGCGTGGACCTGGCATTTTTCAGCGCCGACGACGGCAAGACGTGGTTCCCCGACAATGCTCGGAAAGTCCCGCCGTTCAACAGAGACGGCAAGGACGTCTACCGCGCCTACATCTACAAATGTCCCGATGGGAAGGAATTCGTCGCGTTCCTTGAGCGGTACACGCCCAAAGCCAAGAAAGAGCGCGAAGCGCTCTACGCCGGCGGCGAACAAAGCGCGGTGCCCATCCTCGACGAAGCCAAAGGCATTGAGGTAAAAACTCCGGGCCAGGCGACTTGGGTCAAACAGTCCGATCCGAGGGCGGTCATGGTCATGATCCCCAGGTGCGCCGGCGGCGGCAAGCCACAGATGGTCCTGCCGTAAGCCGCTGGTTTACATCACCGGGGAAAGCCCTCGCCATGACTGCTGTTGTCGCAGGCGGGCTTTGACGTGGAGAACCATCGTGGACAAGGTCACAGCATGGACGCTGCGGCCGTGGCAAGGCAGGACGCTGCGACAGATGAAACGACAACTGTCCACCGCCGTCAAGCTGCCGCCACGCCCGGATCGTCCTTTTTTCGCGGGGCAAGGTCAGCAATCGGGAGATCGCCCAACGCGTCGACCGCTCGCCGCAGCGGGTCCGCAAGGTCATCCACCGCTTCAACGATGGCGGCATCGACGCCATCACCTGGTATCACCACTACTGCGCCGGGCATGGGCCGAGCAAGTCATCAGCGTCGATGAGTTCGGACCGCTGAACCTGCTGCCCCGTCACGGCAAGCACTACGCGCCCACGGGCCATGTCGATCCGCGCAGACTTACCTGACGAACGGGTCATTGACAATCTTCAGGGCGATGAGGACTTCTGAGCAGCGAGCACTCTCGGGACGTCCCACAACTTGATCGTGAAGTCGGTGCCGCCGAACCCGGTCGCGAGCGTCTTCCCGTCGCGGGAGAAAGCCATTGACTCGATCCGGCCGGGGTTGCCGTCGATCGTGTGGATTAATTTAAACGTCCGCGGATCCCAGAACTTAATCGTTCGGTCCTTGGATCCGCTGACGGCCCACTTCCCGTCGGGCGAATACATGACGCAGTCGATCTCCTTCCCGAAGTCGTTTCCATGCGCCGTCGGCAGATCCTTCAGGATCTTCCCCGTCTTCGCGTCCCAGAAGATGAGTTGCCCCCAGTCGGTGCCGGTGCCGCTGAACAGTTGCTTGCCGTCAGGAGAAATATCGCAGGTTTCCACCACGTCCTTGTGCCCTTCGAGAACCTGCCTGGGCTCGCCGGAGGAGGCATCCCAAAGCCGCAGGGTCTTGTCGTGGGAGACGGTTACGATCGTGCCGCCGTCGGGGTAATAGGCGACGGACTTCACCTTCTTCGTGTGCTCGGTCCGTGTCGCCTTCAGCTTGCCGGTCGCGACGTCCCACAGGCGGAACGTGTTGTCCTCGCCAACACTGGCCAATGTCTTGCCGTCGGGCGAGAACTCCACCTCGCGGACGGCGGCGGTGTGCCCTTGGAGCGTTCGGATCGGCTCGAATCGCTCCGCGTCCCACAAAATGATCCGGGTATCGGTGCTCCCGCTGGCCATCATGCTGCCGTCGTGGGAAAAGGCGACGGTGTAGACGTCGTCGGCGTGGGCGGTCAGCGTCCTCTTCAGCTCACCGGTGGCGACGTCCCAAAGTTTGATGGTGTCGTCTCGGCTGCTGCTGATCAGCGTCTTACCATCAGGAGTGAACGCCACGGCCAACACCGATGCCGTATGGCCGTTGATCGACCGAGACGCCGGTGGCCGATCCTCCGGCGAGGCCAGGGCCATAGCGGTAATCGCCATGACCGGCGACACGAGGGCCAGTGTGAACAGGAAACGCTTCATCATCGTTGGGCTCCCATCGTAAATCGCAAGACCCGAAAATTTTACCAGCCGGGTTAACCCGGTCAAGGGATAGCCACGAGGTGTGATGGGATTGCTCAGGCGCATTGAGCAAGCTACAGTTCTTGCATGGTGCGCGCCTGGGAACATCGCATTATCAGCGACCCGCTGGTCCTCCGTGGCAAGCCGTGCATCCGCGACACGCGCATTCCCGTGGCGTTGATCCTTGGCTATCTTGCGACGGGCGCGGAAGCCAGTCGAGTGATTGAACAGTTCCCCGACCTCACCACTGACGACGTGGCCGCTTCCCTTGACTACGCGCGCGACTTGGCCGACTTCGAAGCCGCGGGGGCGGTGTGAGCCTGCGCTTCTTCAGCGACCACTGTGTTCCATCAGCCATCACGACAGCGCTTCGTTAGGACGGGCATGAAGTGGTCCTTCTGCGCAATGTCATGCCGCGGCGTTTTCTTCGCGATCATGCAGATGATGCCGAGTACTTCCACGGCAAGCTGTTCATCGTCGAGCCGCATCGCATCCGGATCCGATCGTGACCGGCTCCGCTTGAGCGGGTGCGGACCTTCGTTATCTTAACCACCCGTGCCCAAGCGCATCGCGATTCTCGGGTCGACCGGTTCCATCGGGCGCAGCACGCTCGAGGTGATCAACCACCTCGGCGG
>JBBSLV010000004.1:0-25753 GCA_038233535.1 Tepidisphaerales bacterium
GACGGCGTTCACTGGCAGCGCCACGACGACATCTTCTTCGACCGCAATCCTCAGCCGGGCACCTGGGACCGCGCCATGACCTGGGTCGGCAGTGCCGTCCCCGTGGGCGATGAGTTGTTCCTCTACTACGGCGGGTACGCGCGCGGGCATAAGGTCGAGCCGACGAAAGAGCGGCAGATCGGGCTGGCGAAGATGCCAATAGACCGCTTCGTCGCGCGTGAATCCGCCGGCGAGATGCCGGGCACGCTTTTGACCGTGCCCCTTCGGCTGCGCGCGGGCGACGGCTCCGCCTTTCTCGTCAATGCCGATGCTTCCAAGGGCCAAATCCGCATTCAGGTGCGCGACGCGAAGGGGGATGTCATTCCCGGCTTCAGCTTCGAAGACTGCGTGCCGATCACCGGCGACGGGATCGACCAGCCGGTGCAGTGGCTGACCATCGTCAACGGCGAAATGAAGCCCGGTCTGATCGACCTGGTGCGCCTGGACAACCAGACGGTTCAGCTCGAGTTCGAGATCACAGATGCCAGTCTCTTTGCCTTTGACGTGCAGCCGGGCAAGCCCCGCCCGCTGCGGGTGGGTGAGGGACCGCATCTGTTCATCGACGACCACCTCATCGCCGACAGCGACAACCTCGACCGCAAAACCACGCAGCCCCAGCGGTTGGATCAGCCGATCATCGGAACTGAGCAGCACCCCGACGGGCGCGTCTCGCCGGCCACCATGCTCTATGACGCCCAGCGTGACGTGTTCCGGTTCTGGTACTGGAGCGAGGGGGAAAAATTCAAGAACGAGCTGCGCTACATCGAGAGCAAGGATCCCGCGAAGTGGTCCGGCCAAGGCGAAGTGGTGCTCGGTATTAATGGCGATGCCGGCAAGATCATCGTCGATGAAGCGCCCAATGTCCGCGATCCACAGCGGCGCTACAAACTGGCGGCCTTTCTGGATCAGCCGATTCAGGGCACCGGACTATTCTTCTCGCCCGATGGAAAGAACTGGACGCCGTACGACGGCAACCCGGTTCTGCCTTACTACCCCTTCGGCCATCCGCATTGGCGCACGAGCGCTTCGGACATCCTCGATCCCTACTGGGATCCGATTCGCCGGCAGTACGGAATGCTCATCAAGTTATGGTCGATGGACGACCAGGAATTCGGGATGAATTCGCGAACGGCCCCGGCTGATATGAAATTGGGCATCCGCCTGACGGGGATGAGCGTCAGCGATGACTTCCTGCACTGGTCCGAGCCGTGGCGGGCATTCGTGCCGGATCATCGTGATGACGGCGTGCCCGAGCACTACGGCGGGCACGTCATGGCGCGCGGCGATCTGCTCATCGCCTTCATGCTGATTCTGCGCGACGACCTCGGTGAAGAAGGCGCGGGATACACCGTGCTGGCGACCAGCCGCGACGGCCGAAACTGGGATCGCCAGCGCGAGCCGTTCCTCGACGCCAATCCCGATGCCGACTTTGACCACGTGATGGCCTGGATGAAAACCGCCGTCGTCAAGGGCGACACCGTCTACCTGGTTTACTCCGGCCGCGACAAAGGCCACAAGACCGGCTATCGGCAGATTGGTCTGGCCTGGTTGCCGCGCGATCGCTACCTCGCCCGTCAGGCGAACGGCAAGCACGAAGGCCGGCTGCTCACGCCCCTGCTCACCTACACCGGCGGCGCTGCGCAGGGGCTGTGGATCAATGCCGATGGTTCCCAGGGACAGATCATCGTGCGCGTGCTCGATGTCGCCGGAAACCCCATCCCCGGCCTGGAACAAAGCCAGCCCATTCAGAGCGACGGCCTGGCCGTTCCGGTTCAATGGCCCCAGTCGTTCTCCAAGCTCGGCAATAAACCGTTCCAACTGGAGTTCGTGCTGCGCGACGCGGCGATTTTTGGTTTTTCGTTTACCGAGTCGGGCGCTGAGATCACACGCGCCAAAAAATAATACTTGTTCAGCCGGAGGTGGCGATTGCGGTTCCGCAAACTATTTTCTTTCCCAGCTTGCTGGCTTCTCATGACGGTGCTGCTCGCCATGACCAGCGCCCGGGCCGATGCGGTGGTTCCCGAACCGGTCGAGGCGCTGGTGGCCAATCATTCCGTCGCGCGGCGGGGGGATGGGACGGTATTACTGCTGATGCCTCCGGGTCAGCTTCTCGTCTCCCGTGATGCGCATCCGCTCACGCTCGAGAATTTCGCCGAGCCGGTGACGTTGTTCGGTGAAAGCGGGATTCTTGCGAACCGGCGGCCCGACAGTGCCGCCATCGCCGCCGAGGGTGATGCGGTTCACGTGATTTTCACCATCAACCATCGCCTCAACTGGTACAGCAGTTCAGGCCCGCTCGGCGCCGACACGAAGTGGGAGCGGCACACGGCGGAACTTCCCGTGGCGGCCCACGTGCAGGATGTCGTAACCAGCGGCAAGGGGGTTCACGCGATCTATATCGAAACCGATGCACAGGCGCCGCAATGGCGCTTGAACGCGGCCACCCTTCAAGACGGAAAAATCCGATCGATGCCGGTCGCGGAAAGCAGCGAGGTGCTTTCCTCCGCCCGCGGGACATCAAGTAAAGACGGCTCGATCGAGATCGTTTGGACCCGGTCCGAGCTGGCGCCGCGCGTGGGCTACGCCCGTCTGAACACCAGCAGCGGCGAGGTTTCTGGCTCGAGAATGATTCACGACGGGATGCATCCCGATATCGTCAGCGTCGGCGGGCGCACCTTTATTGCGAGCGAACAGACGGATGGAACGATCCGCTCCGAGTGGCACGGACCGCATGGCCTGGAGCAGGTGCAGACGCTGCGCGGAAGAGCCGGCTATCGTCCGGCGCTGACGGCGGATGAACATGGCGTTGCCTGGCTTTTTGCCGTCGGACGGGATCAGCGCGGCCTGTTCTATCGCCGGTTCCTGGGCTCGGGATTCGGCGCCGAAGCGGAATGCGGAGCGGCGCCGGGCGCCTGGAAGCTGTCGCTGGGGTTCGACGTGCAGCCGTTTGTGGGGGATTCCGATGACGGCTTCGCCATCCTGCACGGCGAATATCTGGAGGGAGGAAATGAGGGCTACCGTTACCGGTTTGGAACCATTCCCGTGCCGCGCTATGCCGCGCGCGATCCGCGGCACGTGTTGTTTCTCGACATGCTGGAAGTGGCGGAGATCGAAAATCTGAAGCAGCAGGTCACCACCGCCGTTCGCTCTGAAGCGAACCCGATGAACCTGAACGGTCCGCCCGGATCCCCCGACGCCGGCGTTGCCGGCTACGCCACGGTGCTCCCGGAGGACGGCAAGTTCCGCATGTGGTACAACGGCGAGTCCGACACCCCCGGGCGCGATTGGGTCATCTGCTATGCCGAAAGCAAGGATGGCATCCACTGGACCAAGCCCGAGTTAGGCCTGGTGAAACATCAGGGATCGACGAAGAACAATCTTCTATTCCCGACCGAGTACGGCACCAACACGCCGCTGGTCATCAAGGATGAGTCGGAATCCGATCCCGCACGCCGCTACAAGATGGTCTTCGAATCCAAGTACGAAGGGGCCACGGGGGTTTATCTGAACTGGTCGGCGGATGGGGTTCATTGGCAGTGGCCGCCGCACCGGCTGTGGGGTAAATCCGCCGGCCGCAACAAAACCACCCGGGGTTTCAATCCATGGCACGAGCCGCTGAGCAGCTTCTTTCGCGACCCGCTGGCGTCGCATCCGGATTACCTCTGGAAGATTTATGGCCAGGACATCTACGCCGGACATCCCCATTTCGATCCAAACAAGGCGCGCAATCTCGGTCTGGTTCACGGCGCCACGCCGTATGAGTTCACCGGATATGTGGACAATCCCGTGCTGGAACCGCGCACCGGGCACAATGAGGACCAAATTCACGGCGGATTGGTGCAACCCTATGAAGGGCTGTACGTCAGCCTGTATCAGCATTGGTGGGGGGAGGACTGGACGGTTGACCTGCGACTGGCGGTCAGCCGCGACGGGCTGCACTTTGTGCGGGTGCAGCCGGAAACAGCGGTGCTTCCGCTCGGGCACGCGGGCAGTTGGGACTCGGGCATGCTCTGCACCCCCAACTTCTTCTTCGCGCTCGACGGAAAACTGTGGCTTTATTACCGCGGGTCGGTGGGAACGCTGGCCACCGGCCGGATTATCAGTGAGACCAAAAATTCACCACATCTGCAGCACAGTGACCCTTGGCGCATGATGACCGGACTGGCCCGGCTGCGCGTGGATGGGTTTGCCTATCTCACCCCCGGCGGGATGGAGCCCCTGGCGCAGCCGTTTCGCTATATCGAGGTTCCCAAGTACCGCATGCCGACGCTGGGGCGGGTGAAAACCATCCCGATTGACGCGCAGGGCATCGATCAGCGCACGCTGCACCTGAACATGGAGAATTTCGCGCCCGGCTTCGCATGGGTCAAGGCGCAGCTGCGCGATGCGGACTCAGGCGAGGTGATCGCCGGATACGGCTTTGATGAATGTGACCCGGTCAGCAAGCCATCACTCGACCACCGCGTCACCTGGAATGGTTCGGCGGATTTGAGCAATGTCGAGGCCCAGCGCGTACACGTCGAGTTCCAGCTCATGGGCACGCTCAACAGCCCGCAGCTGTATTCCTTCTGGTTTGAGGAAGGCTCCGAATGATCTTCGGTTCTTACATCAGGGATGAGAGCAGGCCGCCGTCGATCGTGTAGCAGCCTCCGGTGCAGAACGAGGCGTCGTCGCCGGCCAGGAAAAGCACCAGTTTGGCCACCTCCTCCGGCGTGCCGACACGACCGAGGGGGTGGAGCCTGCCCCAGTCCGCGATGGCGCCCGCGGGGTTGTCCGCCGCGAAGGTATGAGCGGCCTGATCCAGCATGGGCGTGTGAACCGAGCCGGGCGCGATGCAGTTGCAGCGGATGTTCTCCCCGGCGTGGTCCAGCGCGATGGTCCGGGTGAGCGAGAGGACCGCGCCTTTCGACGCCGAGTACGCCGCCACCGTTCGCTGGGAGGCGAACGCCTGAACCGACGACGTATTGACGATCGCGCCCCCGCCGCGCCGTCGCATCTCCGGGATCACGTACTTGCACGTGAGGAAAGTGGCTCGGAGGTTGACGTTCAGTACGAAATCCCAGTCGTCCTCGCTCATGTCAACGACGGTGCCGTAGCGGATGACGCCGGCGTTGTTGTGCAGGACGTCCACGCCTCCGAAGGCGTTGGCCGTTGTCGCCACGAGATGCCGAACGTCATCGGTCTGGGTCACGTCGCAGGCGACCGCCACGGCTCGTCCGCCTTCGGCGGAAATGGCCGCTGCCGTCCGCTCGGCATCCTCCAGCGACCTGTCGGCCACGGCAACGCCGGCGCCTTCGCGCGCAAAAGCCAGTGCGGATGCCCTCCCAATGCCCTTGCCCGAGCCGGTCACGATGACGCCTTTACCTGAGAAACGTCTGGTCATACATGCCTTCGTATATTTAGAACTTCCCGAACGTCAAGTAAGCCTCTTGCGGATCGACGCCGTCGAGGATGGCTTTGCGAACCCGATTCTCCGTCTGCATGACCTCCTCCGCTTTCTGCACGATCTCTTCCGCCTGTTCCCTGGGCACGATCACGACGCCGTCGCGGTCGCCCAGCAGATAATCACCGGTTTGGACGGGAACGTTTCCGATACGGATCGGCTCGCCCATCGTCTCGACAATCCAGCGCCCGACGATATCGACGGGAGTGAGGTAGCGGCAGAAGACGGGAAATCCAATGCGGAGGATGAAATCCGTATCGCGGCAGCCCCCGTCAACGACAAACCCGCGGATGCCCCGGAAGGCGAGCGTCTCGCTGCTCAGTTCACCCAGGTGCGCAAGGGTCGAGTCATTCGGCTGGCAGACGATGACGCAATCGCGCGGCGCCCGGCTGAGCAGAGCCGTCCATGCCAGCAACGTCTCGTGGGCCGTCAGTCCTTCGCGGCAACGACCGCTCACCGTGTAGATCGGGCCCGCCAGCTTTTGGGTCGCGTCAATGGGTCGGAGCGTGTTGGACAACACGCACTCCGTCAGGCCCATCGCGCGCATGACGTCGTAGACGGCGCCGGTATAGCATTCCTCGAGACGCGGCGTGATCTGGTCCAGCAAGGCGTGTCTCCAAAGCGCCGAACAAGCGGTCATGATCCTGACGTTTAGCGATCGTTTGAAACCGAATACGTCATATCGTCGAGATACACATCGCACCACTTGCTGTTGGCCCATTGCATGTTGAACACGCCGAAACGATCAAAGGTCGCGCCGCGGGCCTTGTCTCCCTCGCCAAGCGGCTTGGTGACGCTTTGATCGCCGATCGTGAACGTGATTGCGCCGCGGCCGTCAGCGGCGGAGGGGTCGTATTTCAATGTCCATTCGTAAGATTGCCCCGGCACGAAGGTCACGTGCTCCCCGCCGCGATCATTCGTCCCCTGCGACGTTCCGTACATCGGTTCGATGATTCTGCCGACACTGGAAAAGCTGTCGAAATACACTCCCGCGAAGTTGTGGATCGGCCAGTCCTGCTTTTCGGAGTTGAACCAGCCTAGCGCGAACGTGGAATCGGTGCTGTGCTCGCGCGCGGTGAACCGTCCGCGCGCCGTGAGCGCATCTTCAAACGTCAGCCTTCCGATGCGATCCGCGTAGTAAGCTTTGAACTGGTTTTCGTCCGGGTTGCAGCTGAAAAACAATCCGCCCAGTTCACCGGGCTTTCCGCCGGCGTGATTCGTCGGGCTGAATCCGAAGCTGTTGTAGGCGTACTGAATTTTGTCCTGATATCGCCGGCGGTTTCCGAACCCTTCCCAATTGGGGTCCTCTGAGAAATCGTTCAATACACCGTCGATTGTCAGGTCGTCAAAATAGGCGACGACGTCCAGCCCCGGAATTCGCGGCGTGAAGACGCCGAAGCGATTCAACGTCGCGCCGGCCTTCTTGTGCTCCGCGCTCAGTGCAAGTCGGGTCTCGTTGCCGTTGAATACGAGGACAATCTCTCCTGCGCCGTTCGCGCCGTTGGGGTCGTAGTTGAAGGACCACTGGTGTTTCGATCCGTCCGGTGGGATGCGCAGAAGATCGGAGGTTTTCAGGTCAACCACGTTCTTGTGCTGCCCTCCTCCCGCGGCGTTGACAAACAGGCCGCCGGCTTGCCAGGCGCTGGTTCCATAACAGATCTCCACCAGGCAACCGTCCGGCTCGTTTGACGATTGCAGCCGGAACCCGATGAAGTTCCGCGGCCGCCAGATGAGATCCTTCTCATCCGGACTGAACCACCCGATGAACACATTGCTCGTCTGGTGCCAGCCCATGATCGACTGCGCCTTGGTTACCGCGACACTGCCCGAGGCCGACAGTGGGAGTTCAAGACCCTTCTTCTCGATGACTTTCCCGTAATACGCGGGCCGATTCGCCTGCCAGAACTCCCCGCCAATCTCTCCCCGCTGTTTCCCCGCGTGATCGGTGCGGCTGTAGCCGAAGTTCTGGTTGATGGTCGGGGGCTTTGCGGGCGACAGGCGATTGTTCCGTCCCTCCCAACCGGGATCGCGATCGAATGTCTCGGTCTTCAGTCGTGTCCTATTGCCGGCGTCCCGGACTTGTGCCGCAACCTCATTGTCCGGAGTTGTCGACGTCACGACCATCAGCGCGAGCAATACCGCTTTTAAGCTGCCGTTCATACGCATTATTTCGCTTCCTCTGACAAGCACTTGGCATCCAGCATGACGCCGCCCCGGATTCGGGCAATGATCTCCTGCTGGGCCCGCGGGTCAGGATGATCCTCGGTCGGAGCGGGCAGGAGATCGAAGTGGCCAAAGTCATCTCGTCCGCGCACCAGGACGGCCACGGGCTTGAACGGGCTCTCCTGCCTGACTTCGGTGCTCACGTAGCGAATGGCCATTCCGATCCGGGGGATCGTGCTGGCGTTCGGCTTGGAGCCGTGAACGGTCCAGATATGGTGGAGCGACATCTCGCCCGGCCCAAGCGTCAGGTCAACCGCCTGGGCTTCGTCCACCGCGACGGCGATTTCCTGCCCGCGCGACAGGACGTTGTCGGCTGCGTAGGTTTCGCGCTGGGGCATCATCGAGTGTTTGTGCGTGCCCGGGACGACGCGCATGCATCCTTTGGCGGGGGTGGCCGGGGTCAACGCCACCCATGCCGTGACCACCCGCGGAACCGAGAGGTTCCAGTACGTCCCATCCTGGTGCCAACTGACAAACGCCTTGTCTCCGGGCATCTTGCTGAACCACGCCGAACTCCAGGCGAGGATGTTCGGGCCGATGAGGCCCTCGACCGCGTCCAGAACCCTCGGGTGGCGCGCGATCTCAAACGCCCACTTCATCACAAAATGAGTTTCGCTGAGGATCTGAAAGCGATCCTTGGCGGGCAGCGACGCGAGCGCTTCGCGATTGCGCGTGGTGTGGTCGTAGTACTTCTTCAGGAAATAAGCGACCTCACGTTCGTCGAGGGCCGGCAAGGGAAACAGGAAACCGTCGCGCTCAAACTGCTGTCGTTGCGTTTCGGATAAGCGTGAAGACGACGACGGTGACGCGATGCTCATGATTCGACCTTCTTTTTTACTTCATGACTCATTCACGGATGGCTTGACGGGCGGCTTCTTAATCGGTAAACGATGAAAAATATCATTAACTGATTGGATTGTCTAGTCATCTGACTCCGCTTCTTGCGGCTCTGCGGGGACTTCTCAGTGAGCACGAGAATGGCAAACACTTCCTGTCGAGCGGAGATCCTGCCGGGGAAAAGCGCGACGCTCCTCTTGGAGAACGATCTGCTTGCCGTGACGGTGCTCCTGGATCGGGGCGCTGACATCAGCCAGCTGGTCTATAAGCCGCGTAACGTTGACGTACTCTGGAAGACGCCGTGGAACGAAGCGGCCACCGGGCGCAAGGCGGCGCTCAGTTCCGACTCCGCCGCGGCTTGGTTGGAGCTGTACCGGGGCGGTTGGCAGGAGCTTTTTCCGAATGCGGGTGACCCCTGCAAGTACAAGGGCGTCGATCTCGGATTCCACGGCGAGGCCTCGTTGAGCCGTTGGCAGTGCGAGGTCGTCCAGGCAGAAGGGACGACGGCGGAAGTGCGGCTGAGCACGCGATTGGCGATGAGTCCCTTTCGGGTTGAACGGTTCATGTCCGTCGAAGCGGGTCGGCCGGTTCTGCGACTTCGCGAGCGCATTACGAACGAGGGTGGAGAACCGATTGATTTTATGTGGGGACATCACCCGGCATTCGGGGGCGAGTTCGTTGACGAGCACTGTCGCATCGACGTCGGCGCCAAACGGATCAGCGCGGACGAGCAATACGACGGACCCTTCAACCCGCTCGAGCCGGGCAGGAGCTATCCGTGGCCGCGCGTGGAACGGAACGGCGCATCCGTGGATTTGTCAGTCCTCCCCGGAGCGGATCAGCCGCGGCACCTCTTCGGGTATCTTCAGGAATTTGAGGAGGGTTGGTTCGCCTTGACCAACACCCGGCTCGGATTCGGCGTGGGCATGGCGTGGCCGATCGATGTGTTTCCCTACGCATGGTTCTGGCAGGAGCTGGCGGCATCGAGTGGTTTTCCGTGGTATCGCGCCGCTCGCTGTGTCGCGATCGAGCCGTTCACCAGTTTTCCCGGTCACGGGCTGGTCACCGCCATGGAGAAAACCGGCACCCACCGCACGCTGGGGGCCGGCGACTCTCTGACTGCCGAGCTGCGCGCCGTGTTTTATGAGTCTCACACGGGCGTGGATCGCATTAGCAGCGACGGCGAGGTGGAATTGCGGGAAGTGGAATCGCGGGAGGTGCGACCTTGAAAAACGCGCGGATGGAATTGGAGCATTTCGAGACGTTCGTTGATGGGTTGGACCATCCCGAGTGCGTCGCGTGCGGCCCGGACGGGCTTGTCTACGCCGGCGGCGAGGCCGGGCAGATCTATCGTGTGACACTCGACGGGCAGAGCGCGCAAATCGGCACGACTGGCGGATTTCTGTTGGGGCTCTGCCTGGATGGACATCGCAACGTGTACGGTTGCGATCTGGCCAAACACGCGGTGTTCCGCGTCACGCCTGCCGGTGAGGTGTCGCTCTACTCTGACGGCATCGACCAGCGGAAGATGATCACGCCGAATTACCCGGTGTTTGATCGCGAAGGGAACCTCTACGTCACCGACTCCGGACATTGGAAGAAAAACGATGGATGTGTCTATCGAGTGCGTCCGGGCGGCAGGACCGAGATTGTCTCGCAGGCCGTGGGACCGTTTCCGAACGGGATGGCGCTGGCTCCGGATGACGCTTCGCTTTTGATCGTCCTTTCACTGTTGCCCGGCGTGGTGCGGTGTCCTATCAAGCCCGATGGAACCCTTGATAAACCGCAGCCGGTCGCTCACATGCCTCACACCGTGCCCGACGGCGTGGCATTCGACGCGGACGGCAATCTGCTGATCGGTTGCTATACGCCCGACGCCATCCACTGCTTGACGGCGGCGGGGGAGCTGCGGCTGCTGGCGGAGGATTGGCAGAGCGTCACCCTGTCCTCACCCACCAATCTGGCATTTTGTGGTGACGATCGCCGAACGCTGGTGGTGGCAAGCCTTGGCCGGTGGCACCTGTGCAAAGCGACATGGCCGGTTGCTGGACAGCCGCTTCACTATCCAACGTTCTGATTGAATTCTTATCAATAAATTAATTCCCCCTGCGCGCTGCAATGCGCTATTCGCATTCTGATGTAAAGTGAATTGATTATCGATTTTCGCTGGATTGTTGTCTCCTCCCTTGGTATCATGCGCCACACAATGCCGCTTCAATCCAAGGATCCCTCGTCTGATGCGTCCCCCGTGGCAGATGAGGCGCCGAAATCAGCCCCGTCCCGACTGACGCGGCATCATGTGCGGGAGACTTTGCAGCTCATGATTCTCCGCGGCGAACGGCGTCCTGGCGCAAAGCTGAGACAGCAGGAGCTGGCTACCCAATTTAAGGTCGCTCAAGGCGTGGTCAGGGAAGCGCTGCTGGAATTGCAGGCGTATGGACTTGTTGAAACGATTGACCGCCGGGGGATGTTTGTCAGCAAGCTGGGAAAAGAAAAAGTACTGGAGGCGTTCGAGGTCCGCGAGATGCATGAGGCGCTTGCGGTTCGACGCTGCTGCGAGCACGTCACCCGCGTCCAGGTGCGCGAGCTCGTCGCCCTGGCTGAACGAATCTACGAGTTCGGCGCCGCGCAGCAGCTCGACGAGATGTCGTCTGCCGATCGGGCGCTGCACTCACAGCTGATTCAACTGTCGGGGAACAGCATGCTGGTCCGGCTGGTGGACAATTATCGGATTCTCGGAAAGTTCGTGCGAGCTGATCGTGATCCTGGGGTGGTCCGTGACGAGCACATGGCAATCCTGCAAGCCATTGAGAATGGTCGCGCCGACGACGCAGAGAGACTCGCGCGCCAACACGTTGTCGCCGCGCGGCTCGCGGTCGAGAAACGAATGCAACATTCGGGATTTGATCCGAAATGGTTGATTTGAACGGAATATTTATTCAGGGCGACCCCATCATGTCCTTGCAGCAAAACCTACGAAAACCGGCAGCGCTCGATGGCACGGCGCATTCGCCGCCTGCTCCCGTCACCCCGGCGACGCCCGGCACATTTTCCCGCTCGACGCCGGCTTCTTCGGGCAATGGCGAGGCGCTGCCGCACCCCGCGAGCAAGGAGAGCGGCACGGACATCTTCCGCGATGCTTCGGGAAATCCGAGAATGCTGCGAGGCGTCTCGATTTACAGCGGTTCTACCCGCTTGGCCGAGTTCGCGGCCAGGATCGGCTATGAAACGGTCTGGATCGAGATGGAGCACGGGCCTGCCGATTTCCAACACGTCGAAGCGATGTGCACGGCGATCGAAGTCGGCGGTGGCTTCCCTGCGGTGCGGGTGCCCGACGGGCAACGTCACCACGTCTTGCGCGCGCTGGAAGTGGGGGCGCGGCTGGTCATCGTCCCCATGGTCAACACCGCGCAGCAGGCTCGCGACGTGGTCGAGTACGGCAAATTCCCTCCAGCAGGCGCCCGGGGGTTCAACCTCCGCAGCCGCGGCGTGCACTACGGGCTGGGTAACCGCCACGCGGTTTTTACCGACGCCAATGCCAGAACCCACCTGTTCGCGCAGATTGAATCGATGGAAGCGGTCCGAAACCTCGATGAAATCTGCCAGGTGGAAGGACTCAGCGGGATCTTCGTCGGCCCCGGCGATCTCTCCGCCAGCTTCGGCACGAACGGGAATCTGGAAGGGCAGCAGTTGATCGACATCGTGAGCGATTGCGTCCGCCGCGCCCGCGCGGCAGGCAAACACGCAGGCATTCTCGTGACGCCCGGTCGCATGCTCGACGCGGCCATCAACGCGGGATGCGATCTGGTCTTCTGCGGCGGGGACGTCACCGAGTTGAGCGTGGCATGGCCGCGTTTGCTGGCGACGCTCCCGGCGGCGATCCCCGCGTCGGCACCCGGGTCGGTGAAGGAATGATCTCGCACCGCATCGCCCTTTATCCGGGCGACGGCATTGGACCGGAAGTGGTGGACCAAGCCGTCCGCGTGCTCGAACGCGTTCAGCAGGTTCGCGGCGACTTTGAACTGCAATTCACGCGATTTGACTGGGGCGCCGACTATCACGCAACCCACGGGCGCGTTGCCCCCGAAGACTACCTTGACCTGCTGCGCCCGTTCGACGCGATTTTCCTGGGCGCGGTTGGGCTTCCCGCCCGGTTGCCCGATCACGTCACCCTCGAGCCGCTCGTGCGCCTGCGGCAAAGCTTCGACCAATACGCCTGCGTCCGGCCCGCCAAACAGTTCGCGGGCGTTCGTTCGGTGCTGGCGAATCCCGGCAAGATCGATCTTGTCGTCGTTCGCGAGAATTCCGAAGGCGAATACTTCTCCTGCGGGGGGCGGTTCAAGCCCGGGCACGAACAGGAGGTCGCGATACAGACGGCGGTGCACACGCGCACCGGCGTCGAGCGCATCCTGCGGTTCGCATTTCAACTCGCGCAGAAGCGACGCCGGCGGCTGACGATGATCACCAAGTCCAATGCCCTGCGCTTCAGCATGGTGATGTGGGATGAGATCCTGGAGCGCATTCAACCGGATTATCCGACGGTCGAACCCGAGCGGGTTCACGTCGATGCCGCGGCGATGGATTTCGTGCGCCGTCCCGAGCGGTTCGATGTCGTGGTGGCGAGCAACCTCTTTGGCGACATCCTCACCGACCTCTCGGCGGCGATCGTGGGGGGGCTGGGGTTGGCGCCAAGCGCCAACCTGAACCCGCAGCGCACGTTCCCTTCGATGTTCGAGCCCGTGCACGGCTCGGCGCCGGACATCATCGGAAAAGGCATCGCCAATCCGACCGCCGCGGTTCTCAGCGCCGCCATGATGCTTGACTGGCTTGGGCACGCCCGCGCAGCGGCAATGATTCAGGCGGCCGTCGAGCAAACCCTCAAGGCCGGCGAGACCACGCCGGATCTGGGCGGAACGCTCAGCACGACCCGGATGACCGATCGCATCCTGCACCACCTGAACGGCCGACAGCCGGAGGTGATTGAATGATCCAGTCGCCACTGCTGAACAACGTGAAAGGGTTCGTTGCCGGTCATTGGGCCGGCGCGCGATCGGGAAAGACCCTTGCGGTGATCAACCCCGCAACCGGTGAGCATCTGGCGGACGTGCCGGACATGGCGGGCGCGGAAACGACGGCGGCGGTGGAGGCCGCGGCCGAGGCGCTGCGCAGTCCCGTTGCTGCCGAAAAACGCCGTCACTGGCTTACCGAAACCGCCCGGCTCCTGCTCGACAATCGCCAGGAGCTGGCGCGGATCATTACGTCGGAACAGGGCAAACCCCTCAAGGAATCCGTCGTCGAGGTGGAATACTCCGCCGGCTTCTTCAGCTTCTTCGCAGCTCAGTTGGATCACTTGGCGCCCGAGCCGTTGCCGAACCGCATTCGGCAGATGCAGTGGACCGTCCATCGTCGTCCGGCCGGCGTGGTGGGGCTTATCACGCCCTGGAACTTTCCTCTGGCCATGCTCGCTAAAAAGTTGGCGCCGGCCATGGCCGCCGGATGCGCGGTGGTCACCAAGCCGGCGGACCTCACCCCGCTCACGGCCATCGCGCTGTGGAATCTCCTGGAACAACTCGACGTTCCGGCGGGGTGGCTGAACCTGGTCATCGGACGTCCCGCTCCGATCGGCGAAGTTCTTTGCTCGCATCCCGCCGTACGTCTCATCAGCTTCACCGGCTCCACCGCTGTCGGCAAGCACTTGATCCAGGCGACGGCGCCCTACGTCAAGCGGTTGGCGCTGGAGCTGGGCGGAAACGCGCCCTACATCGTGTTGAACGATGCCGACGTGAACGTGGCTGCGGACGCGCTGGTGGCGAACAAGTTCCGCTGCGCCGGCCAGACATGCGTCTGCGCCAACCGCATCTACGTGCAGCGCGACGTCGAGCAGTCGTTCGTCGAGGCCGTCTCGGAGCGGGTGCGCCGCTTGAAGGTCGGGAACGGAATGGAGCCGCAGGTCGACATCGGCCCGCTCATTAACCGCGCCGCGTTCGAGAAGGTGGACCGGCATGTGAAAGACGCGATGGAGCGGGGCTCGCGGCGAACGGCGGGCGAGTTCTCTCCCATACCCCAGGGAGACTGGGGCGCGTTCTATTCGCCCACCGTGCTCGCCGGCGCGCATGCCGGGATGCTGCTCTCGCGGGAAGAGACATTTGGCCCGGTCATCGCCATCGAGACGTTCGACACCGAAGAAGAAGCGGTTGCCAAGGCAAACGGTACGCCTTTCGGGTTGGCGGCGTACGTGTTCATGCGCGATGGGGAGCGGGCGGAGCGGTTCATTCAGCAGCTCCAGTTCGGGCACGTCGGATTGAACACCGGAACCGGCCCGGCGCCCGAAGCGCCGTTTGGCGGGATGAAGCAATCCGGCTTCGGCCGCGAAGGGGGCGTCGAGGGGCTTCACGAGTTCTGCGAAGTGCAAACGGTGGTGACGCCATGAGCCGCTTGCCCGTCCTGCTCGTGCTCAATCCCACTTGTCTCGACGTGGTCGAATCGCAGCGCGATTGGATCGAATCGCACGGTATCGAACTCCTCGCTGACCAGGTGAATCGGGGGCTGACCGTCGAGCAGATCGGCGAGGCGCTGAAGCGCTGCGACGGCGTTGTCCTGCCGTCCGCGATTCGGAATCTTCCCACCGCCGAGCAGATGGCCGCGGCGCCGCGGCTTCGCGTCTGCGCGATCGCGGCCAGCGGGTTCGACTGGCTGGACGTCGAGGCGGCCACACGCAACGGCATCGTGGTGACATACGCGCCCGGCGGGGAGGGCGCCGAGGTCGTCGCCGACATGGCGTGGGGGCTGATGCTGGCGGCGGCGCGGCAGATCGTCCATCACCACAACCTCCTCGGCCGCGGCGACGCAACGCGCGGGATGGGCGCGGGCGTCTCCCACAAAACGTTGGGAATCGTCGGGCTTGGCGCCATCGGTAAGGAAGTCGCCTTGCGGGCCAGGGGCTTTGGCATGCGGTTGCTCGCCAGCGACCCCTACGCCGATCCGTCGTTCGTCGCCGACAACAAAGTGGAGATCACCTCGCTGGCGCGGTTGCTCGAAGAATCGGATTTCGTGTCGCTTCACGTCCGACTCACCGAGCAGACGCGCGGCATGATCGGCGCCGGCGAACTGGCGCGGATGAAGCCGACGGCCTTTGTGATTAACGCGGCGCGCAAGGAACTGATCGACGAGCCCGCGCTGGTGTCGGCGATTCTGGAACGGCGCATTGCCGGCGCCGGGCTGGACGACCCCCCGGGGCCGGAGGGAAACGCGCTGTTCGAGCATCCCAGCGTCGTTTTCACGCCGCACCTGGGCAATCGCGCGATCGACGGCGTCGTTGCCGTGTTTCGCAGCGCGGTCGAGTCGGCGGTGGCCGTCCTGCGCGGGCAGCGGCCGAAGTTCGTCGTGAATCCCGATGTGTACGACCAAACCCTGCGTCGCCCATCTGAGCCCGTGGACTAGCGGCGTTTCAGCGCCTGCGACAGGATCAAACCAGAATATGAAAATCACCAACATCGAGTGCATCCCAGTCCAGGCGCCGGGTCGCACGCTCGTTCCCGTCCTCGTGCATACGGACGAAGGCATCGTGGGCGTCGGCGAGGCCGGCCTGCAACGGCGCTGGAAAGCCATCGCCGGCGCGATCGATCACCTCCGGCAGTGGCTCATCGGCGAAGATCCGCTGCGCATCGAGCACCTGTGGCAGCGCATGTATCGAGGCGGGTTTTATCCAGGCGACCGCCTGATCGGATCGGTGATCGCCGGCATCGACATCGCGCTGTGGGACATCAAAGGCAAGGCGCTCGGCGCGCCTGTGTATGAACTGCTTGGCGGCCGATGCCGGGATCACGTCGATTGCTTCCTGGCGCCGACCTACCGCACGGCGCTGGCCAACACGGCGGCGGACTCCAAGGACTGCTTTCGCGCCATGACCACGACCGGCGACTCGCCCCAGCGCATGGTCGAGCTGGCCCGCGAATGTCTGGCCGACGGACACCGATTCTTCCGCATTGGTCCCGACGCGGAAGGGAACCTGTTCCGCTCCCGCGCCGCCGTTCGGAAGCTCGTGGCGGAGCTCAACGCGGTGCGCGACGCCGTCGGCGATCAGCTCGAGTTGATGGTGGACATCCACGGCCGGCTCAGCCCCGACGAAGCGATCTGGTTCTGCAAGGAAGTTGAGCCGCTGGGCATGTTCCTCGTCGAGGATCCGATTCGCTCCGAGCACGTGCACGGATACCGGCGCATCCGCGAGCACGTCAACGTGCCCCTGGCGGCGGGCGAGCAATGGGCGAGCAAGTGGGAGTTCCGCCAGGCGATCGAGGAGGAACTCATCGACTACGCGCGCATCGACATCTGCATCGCCGGCGGAATCACCGAGGCCAAAAAAATCGCCGCGATGGCCGAGGCGCATCTAATCAAAATCCTCCCCCACAATCCGCTCGGCCCCGTCTGCACCGCGGCGTCGCTGCACCTGGACCTGGCGTGCGACAACGCGGGGCCGCAGGAGGTGGTCTTTCTGCCGGCCGTCATGCTGCCCGATGTCTTCGAGTGTGACTTCGAGTTGAAGGGGACGCGCCTGACGATACCGACAGCGCCGGGGATCGGCGTCACGTTCAACCGGGAGGCGGCCTTGCGGCATCCCGCGGACATGACCGAACCCCCTCACTTCGTCCGCGAAGACGGCAGTTACACGAACTATTGAACGGTTGGAAGAAAGAATGGGGTGGCCCATTGATTTCTGGGGGATCGGGGTTGGAGGGGCAGGCGCTCATGTTACCGGCACAGTCGTTTTTCGGCGGGATCGATATCGCCGTAATCGTGACGTACCTCGGCCTGCTCGTCGGCATCGGCATGCACTTCTCCCGCCGGAGAAGAACATGCAGGAGCCTTCCTCGCCGGGCACAATATGGGCTGGATCCCGGTCGGGATGTCGCTCATGGCGGCACTGCCCAACGGGATCGATTACCTGGCCGGCGCTTTCAGCGTCTTCAAGTACGGACTGATTTTTCTCATGGGGGTTACCAGTTGGATCTTCCTGCATCCATGGGGCGCGTACGTGACGATCCCGTTCTACCGCCGGCTGGAGATCCTCAGCGCGTACGAAATACCTCGATCACCGCTTCAACTCCGGCGCGCGCACGCTGGCGGCGTCCATCTTCCTGCTCTGGCGGCTCGGGCGGATGGCGGCGGCGCTGTTCGTGCCGTCGCTGGTGGTCAGCACGACGACCGGCTGGCCGCTGGTGCTGACGATCATCGTCCTCGGCTCCTTCGTGACGCTTTACACGATGCTCGGGGGGATCGAGGGGATCATCTGGACGGACGTCATCCAGTTCTGCCTCATGCTCGGAGGCGTCGCGGCGACGCTGGCGATCACGGTTTACAGCGTGCCGGGCGGCGTGTCCGGCATCTGGGACTACGCGGTTTCGCAGGGCAAGACCAACCTGATCGCGCCGATCCCTCCCGAGGCGAACACGTTGTGGGACCAGCTTCGGTTCATCTTCACCGACTACCGCTCGATCGTCGGAATCATGACGACGCTGGCGTTCGGCTACGTGCTGTCGCTGATCCTCCCCGGCCTCGTGTCCGACCAACAGCGACAACTGACGTGGCGCAACGTCATGAAGCGCCCGCCGACGGACGAACCGCCCCCATCCTCGGCCAATCAACAGCAGATCAGCAGGCCGCTATAGACAGAGTATGCGGTAGGGTATCGCAGTTCGTGAGCAGCTCGCGTGGCGCGATCTCCGCCAGAGGCGCCCGTGCAGCTGCGCCGGCACACGACTCCCGGAGCGAAAGGATCTCATGCAGGAAGAGTTGTCCCGTCGCAATTTTGTCACCGCGGCCGCGGCCACGTGCGTGGGGCTGACGGTGGGCCACGCGTACGGCGCGACCGTGGGGAAACCGGCGGCGCTGGGCGGGACCCCCGTCCGCAAGGAGCCATTCCCGATCTGGCCCGTGTTCGATGAGTCCGAAGAGCAGGCGCTGCTCGACGCCCTGCGCAGCGGTCACTGGTTCCGCGGCAGCGGCCGGAACGTGGATGAGTTCGAGGCGGCTTACGCGACCTTGCTCGGCGCGAAATACTGCGTCACCACCTCCAGCGGGACCAACGCGCTGATCGCGTCGATGAATGCGCTGGGCGTTGGGGCGGGCGACGAGGTCATCCTGCCGCCGTACACCTTCGTCGCGTGCGTGAACGCGATCCTCATGCTGGGGGCGCTGCCGGTCTTCGTCGATACCGACCGGGAAACGTTTCAGATCGACGCCTCCAGGATCCAGGCCGCCGTGACGGAACGGACTGTTGCCATCATGCCCGTGCATCTCGGGGGCAACGCGGCGGACGTCGACGCCATCCTGGCGGTGGCGCGGAAGCACAAGCTGGCCGTGGTCGAGGACGCGTGTCAGGCGCATCTGGGCGAGTGGCGCGGGCGCAAGCTCGGCACGTTCGGGGACGCCGGCTGCTTCAGCTTTCAGGCATCCAAGAACCTGACCGGCGGCGAAGGCGGCGCGATTGTGACGGACAACGAGGAACTGGCTCACAAGTGCTTCGCCGCCCAGAACAACAGCAATCCGCGCCGGGGCGCGGGCGCAAAGGCGGCCCGCATCCGCGGCTCGAACTTCCGAATGTCCGAGTTTCACGCGGGGCTGCTGAAGATTCAGGCGGCGCGGTTGCCGGAGCAGGCCAGGACGCGTGACGCAAACGGCGCGTACCTGACGAAGATGCTCAGCGAGATCCCGGGGATCGCCCCCGCGCGCGCGTACGACGGCTGTACCCGCAACGCCTACCACCTCTACATGTTCCGCTACGACACCGAGCGGTTCGCGAACCTGCCGCGCGCGCGATTCCTCCAGGCGCTCGCCGCCGAAGGCATCCCGGCCAGTTCCGGCTACACCCCGTTGAACAAACAGCCGTTCATCCTTGAGACGCTGCAATCGCGCGGCTACCGGCGCGCGGTCCCGGCCGACCGTGTCGCGGCGTGGGCGGAGCAGAATAGTTGCCCGGAGAACGACCGGTTGTGCGAGGAGGCGGTCTGGTTCACGCAAAATGTCCTGCTCGCGGATCGGGCGGGAATGGAGCAGATCGTCGAGGCGGTCCGGAAGATCTCGAATCACGCCCCCGACCTCGCCCGCACCTGAAGCTCAGGACGGCTGACGCGCCCCCGTGCCGAAGTTATTTCGGAAGCGATTCGGTGAAAAAGCGCAGCCAGTTGCCGTGGAAGATGCCGTCGATGTCGGCGTCGGAGTAGCCGCGGGATTGGAAAACGCCCTCGAGCTTCTGAAGTCCGGCGATCGAGCCAAGTTCGTGCGGCGTCTGCTCAAAGCCGAACCCGCCGTCCAGATCGCTCCCGATTCCGACGTGCCTTGCGTTGCCAACGATCTGGCAGACGTGATCCACGTGATCGGCGACGTTCGCCAGCGAAACGACCTCGTTGCTCGTCTGCCCCACCTTCCAGTCGGGGTGCAGCATCCACGCATCGAGCGCCACGCCGATCACGGCGTTCCGCTCGATCAGCGCGCGGATCTGCTCATCGGAGCACTGGCGGTAGGCGGGGACGAGGGCGCGGCAGTTGTTGTGGCTGGCGTGCACGGGACCGGAGAACTGGTCGAGGACCTCGAAGAATCCCGGCTCGGCGCAGTGCGTGAGGTCGACGATCATTCCGAGCCGCTCGAACTCGCGCAGCAGCTCGCGTCCCGCCGGTGTCAGCGGCCCTTCGCCGCCGGTGCCCATGGCGTAGAACCCCTGCCCGTAGTGGGCCATGCCCACGCAGCGCAACCCGGCGTCGAACCATTCCTGCGCCTGGGCGGGCGTGACGATCGGATCGGCCCCCTCCATCGCGACGATCACGCCGATCGGCTCGGTTTTGGGCGCCGTCGTCCAACCGCGCCAATGCGATTGCAGCTCGTGCGCTGTTCGGATGAAGCGAACATGGCCCTGCTGCGCGAGCGCGCGGTAGTACGCGAGCTGCCCCTGCGCCATCGCGTACGCCATCGGTTGCGTGCGGAAGTCGAGGTCGCGGCGACTGTGCCCCTCCGCGGGACAGACCTCCGGCTTGCAACGAGCGAGCACGGTGCCCAGGCACACGCCCACCCGCCCGACCCGCATCTCCGGCAGCGTCACCGTCCCGCGCCCGCGCCCGCGGTGGTCGGTCATGTGCGCTTCGCATTCCCGCACGGACTCCAGCGGCTGCGTCAGATCACGTCCCCATTGCAAGGCGCTCCAGGCCAGGTCGAGGTGCGCGTCGATGATCGGTCTCACGTGCTCTGCTCCCTGAAGACGCCTGCTTTTCACCAGCGCAAACTCGGTTTCCACAAGCTTCTAAAAACACCTGTTCACTGCGGAGGCGCAGAGGACGCAGAGAAACATGCGACGATAAGCCGCAGGTGAAAGCGGATGGACGCGGATTAAAGAACCCCGGTTCATTTCTTCATCCGCGTTTATCTGCGTTCATCCGCAGCGAACCTTCTGCGTCCTCCGCGGATCTGCGGGCAAATCATCGCTGCCCAACGCATGCGCGGCAATGGCAATACGGGCTCAGCCGGATTTGAACCCATCGGCACTTCGTTTGCACCTCCGCCGGGCTTCAAAAGGAGCATTCATGGCCATTAAGCTGAAGAAACTGAAGGATCAAGTCATCGTCATCACCGGCGCCTCCAGCGGCATCGGGTTATGCACAGCCAATTCCGCAGCCAAGGCGGGGGCGAAGGTGGTCCTTGCAGCGCGCAGCGGTGAGACGCTCGACGACGCCGTCCGCATCATCAACGACCACGGCGGCCAGGCCATCAGCGTGGTGTGCGACGTCTCCGATCGCGCCCAGGTCGACAACCTCGCGCGCCAAGCCATCGCGGGCTTTGGCCGGATCGACACCTGGGTCAACGACGCCGGTCTCGCCATTTACGGCCGGCTCGATGAAGTGTCCGACGAAGACTCCCGCCGGCTGTTCGACGTTAACTTCTGGGGCGTCGTCAACGGCTCCCTCGCCGCTCTCCCGCACCTCAAAACACAGGGCGGGGCGCTGATCAACCTCGGCAGCGAGGTCTCCGAAGCCGTCGCACCCATGCTCGGCATGTACTCCGCCTCGAAGCATGCCGTCAAAGGATTCACCGACGGGTTGCGCGTCGAGATTGAGTATGTCGACAAGTCCCCCGTGTCGATCACCTTGATCCAGCCCACCGCCGTCGACACGCCTTTCGACGAGCACGCACGCAACTACATGCCCAACGCCGCCGACCTCCCCACGCCGATGATCCAGCCCCAGGACGTCGCCGACGCCATCCTCAAAGCCGCGGTGAAGCCCAAGAAGTCGATCAAGGTCGGCACGATGGCGAAGGTGAACACGTTCGCGTTCAACAACCTCCCCGGCATGGCCCACCGCATGTCCGCCAAGCAGGTGGAGAACGTCCAGCGCGACGAACCCAACCGCGCCCCCGCCGGCACGCTGTACCAGCCGGGCGAGGAAGGGCGCACGCACGGGGATCATCCGGACGCATAACGTAAGGCGGTTCAGCGGCCGGCGCCACCGATCGACGTGCCGACCGAGGACAGGGGGCGCTTCTCGTCCACCGTCGGCGCAGCAGTGCGCCCACCCATGCGGCGGGCGTCAATGCGGCCAAGGTAGTCAGCAAGTAGAGTGGGATCGTGACGGCCGCCAGTGGGTCTCTGGACGCGGCGAACGCGCGGCGCGAGCGCGTCGCGCAGCCGCTGGCATTGCTCCTCCGTGAGATCCGCCTGATCCATGGCCGCCGTGCAGCGTAGCCGCTTCGCGCGATGCGTGGCCACGGGCGGCGCGGCGGGTTTGGTCAGGGGAGAACAGACGACGTGGCGCCAGCCGCGCTCACGCCGCCTCGGCGCGCTGCGTCCGCGTCGCTTCCGCTTCGGTTCGACGGTGCTCACCGCGGGCGAGCCACGCGTCCACGCCGTCGGGGAAGTTCAGCCGCGCGTGCTCGCCGAACAGCTCGCGCGCGGCTTCGTCGTACGCCTCGGCGGCGGCGAGTTCGTCGCGAAATCGGCCGAGCCGCACGGCCTTCCCGTCCACCACGATGTTCGCCCGCCACCGTCCCGTCCGCTTCTCGAAGTGCACGCCTTTGAACCGTGAACTGCACGGCTGGCCGCCGTAGCACTTCATCTTCCTCGCCCCGCGGCCTTGCTCCTGCTTAGTCCGCACGAACAGGTTCTCGCGCCGGCAGTCCAGCGGGTCGCCGTTGCGGTGCCCGACGCGCCATTCCATCCCACTTACGTCCATGATCAACTGCCGCAGCCGGATCGTGTCCTTCCCATCCCAGACGATGACCTGGCCCGGCTGGTCCGGCCGGCCGTCCGACCAGTGGCACCGCTTGCCCTCGAGCAGCGACACGTCCGCCGCATCGATGATCGCCTCGCGCCGCTCCATGTCCCGGCCGGCCAACGGCACGCGCCCCACGCCTGGCCGCTGCGGGTCGGGGTAAGGCGGCGAGTATTTCCCGCACTCCTCCAGCAACTGCTTGAGCTCGTCGATCGGGTAAAGCTTGATCCCCGCGCCCACGTCTCGCGTGCCGCAGGTGATCCGTCCTTCCAGTTCCCACCGGTGAAACGTCGCGTATTCCACGCCGAACAGGTGTGCCGCCTCCGTCATGCGCACGTAACCCGGCGGGACGTGATACTCGCGCGGTTTCTCGCGATCTCGGAAGGCCTCCGTCTCGCGCATCCGCGCCATGAACCGGTCCAGGTCGTCCAGCGCATAGATCCTGCACGGCTTGTACGTGCCCGACCGACCCCACCGTGCGAAGTCCACCTTTCCCTCGCGCTGCCACTTGTTGAGGCTCACGTGCGCGACACCCAGGATCCGGCATGCGCCCTCCTGATCGACAAACCCCTCCGGCAGCTTCGAGCGGTCCGCCCGCGCCACCGCCATCGCCTCCCGCTCGCGCTCCAAGTCCGCGACCGGGTAAACCTTCCGCCGTTTGCCGTCGGGTTGCTCGATCCACGTGCCGCAGCGGACGCACCCCTCGCGCTCCCACGCGTTCAACGTGACGACGTGAACACCGAGCAGCGCCGCCGCGCCGTCGCGGTCCACGAACCCCTCCAGCAGCACCGCCGCCTTGGCGTCCTCCGCGGCCATCTCGCCGCGCGCCCGCTCCAGATCCAGGGCGTTGTAGACCTTGCACGCCCCGTTCGGGCGCTTCATGTATTTCCCCACGCAGCGGAGCCTGCCCTGACGGACCCACACGTGCAGCGTCGTCGGGCTGATGCCCAGCAGCGCCGCCGCGCCGGCGGTGTCCACGAACCCATCGGGCGGGAACGGCGCTTCCGCCGCGCCGCGGCGCTCGTCCAGCAGCCGCCGCACCGTTTCCTCGGGGAACACCTTCACGAGCCCCCGCGTCCCCGGCTTGAGCACCATCCGCCCGCCGCCCAACAGGCCGCGCTGCTCCCACTTCCAGATCCGACCCGCATTTACCCCGCACAGCCGGGCCACCTCCGACTTCTCCACGAACCCCGCCGGCGGAAAGGGGTGCGTCGAACTCACTGCGTCCGTGATCGGGTTCTCGTCCATGGCGTGCGCGCTCCGTGGTTGACTGGCAACGATGCCCCTTCATCGACCACGTCGGATGTTCCATTGCAGACTTTTCGCGCCGATAGCCGACATGAGGAATACACCTCGACTGGTTGATTGCGCGCCAGCCATTCCCGAAAGGGGTCGCGCCCATGAAGTCGCAGCCGATCGAAACCGTCGTGATCTGTCCCGCGCTCTCGCTGGCGCTGCCCGCGCCGTCGTGCCCCGAGGGGGCCGATCGGGCGGAAGGGCCGGAACCGGCCGCCGGCCCCCCTGAGCTTGCCGAAGGTGCCGGTCCTGAGCCTGTCGAAGAATTCTCCCCCGACCAGCAGCGCGAACTCGACTGGCTCCTCGAGGCCATGCAGTGCCCGGTGCGGCGGCGGCTCATGCTCCTCATCGCCGAGGCCGGCCGCGCCAACGTCGGCACGATCTGCGGCTGGATGGACATGCCCCAGCCGACGATCAGCCACCACCTGGGCATCCTGCGGATGCGAGGGCTGGTGCTCAACACGCGGGTGGGCAAGTGCGTCTGGTACGAGTGCACCCCCGGCCACGTCCGCGTCGACCACGCCCCCAGCGCGTTCTCCCTCACCCTCGCCCGCGCGAACGGCGTGTCGCTGACGCTCTGTATCCCGATCCCCGCACCCCCGGCCGCCGCCGCCCCGGCTCCCGAGCCAACCGCCGCACCGCCGCCGGCCGCGGCTGCCGCCTGATGACGGGCTGGTCTTCAGCCAACCGTCCGGCAAGTGCATCGGGTACGAAGCCGCCGCGGGCCGCGTCCGCTACCAGCGGCACGGGGGCGGCCAGTTCTCCCTCACCGTCACCGCACGGGCCGGCGGGGTGGCGGTGACGCTGGCGGCTGGCGTGGCAGAGTGACATCCACAGCAGAAAGCGACGCCGGTTTGCCGATAATCTCTGCGATGCAGTCCGCTCCCCTCAGTGAGATCGAGCAGGAGATCATTGCCGACATTCAGGCCGCGTGCCGGCGTTACGGCTGGTCCACGAAGGTACGGCCCAAATTTCAGACTTATCTCGATCGGCGCGGGCACTTCTATGAGAAGCAGATCAAGCGACTGGGCGGATGGAAGAAGCTGTGCGCGCTGGCTGGGATGCAGAACACTGCGAAGCCCGCGCTTCCGGTGCGTCGCGACGCAACGGCACCCGACTTCGATACCATTCTCGCTGACGTGCGCAGCGTGGCGCAATCGCTGCGACTCAAGCCCGGGGCCCCGCTGACGCTCGCGGTCTATCACCGCAGCGGCGGGTTGCACTATCAGGATGCGATCAGCAACGTCGGCGGATGGGCGAAGCTGTCCGCCGCCGCGGGCGTGCTATCGCGGCGCGGCGGCAACCAGCCCGACCCGCGCCACCCGTGGCAGAAGATCCGGCCCGCCCTGTCCGAGCGCGACTTAGACGCCGCCCTCAACGACGCGCTGGGGCGCACGCCGGCGCCTCGGGGGTTCCTCCGCATGTTGGGAGGCAAGCGAGGCAAGGGGCGTAGCCCAGTGTATCGCGACCTCCCCGAGTTGGAGCGCGGCGAGGTCATCGCCGACATCCGCCAGGTCTCGCTGAGCGTGGGACTGCTCTCGCCGCGCCTGCTCACCTTCGAAACCTACCGCAGCCGCGGCGGCCGCTACACCTACGAACAAACCTTGACCCTGGGCGGCTTCGACACGCTGCGCCGTGTCGCCTGACCCGCGGCCGCTGCCGC
>JBBSLV010000005.1:0-25689 GCA_038233535.1 Tepidisphaerales bacterium
CGCGGGTTCGTCCCATACCCGCGACGGTCGCAAACAATCCGCGGTGCTGCGCACCGCCGCTAAGTGATGTCAAACTAAGTAATGTCAAACGAAAAGTCAGATAAGCCCGACAAGAAGAACTACAAGCAGACGCTCAACCTGCCGCAGACGGGTTTCCCGATGGAGGCCAAGCTCGTGCAGAACGAGCCGAAGCGTCTTGCGGCGTGGCAGGAAAGCCGGCTGTACGAAAAGATCATGGCCGCCCGGTCGGGGGGGGAGAAGTGGATTCTCCACGACGGCCCGCCGTTCGCCAACGGGGACATCCACATTGGTCACCTGATCAACAAGACGCTCAAGGACGTCGTGCTGCGCGTGCGCACGATGCAGGGTTTTCATTCGCCGTACGTGCCGGGCTGGGATTGCCACGGGCTGCCGATCGAGCACAAGATTCAGCAGGAGCTGGGGCCGAAGTTCCGCCAGATGTCCCCGACGGACGTCCGCCGGGCGTGTCAGACGTACGCGCAGAAGTACATCGACATCCAGCGCGAGCAGTTCAAGCGGTTGGGCATCTTCGGGTACTGGGAAAAGCCGTACACGACGATGCAGCCGACGTACGAGGCATCGCAGCTTGAGGTCTTCGCCAAGTTTGTCGAGGCGGGGCTGGTGTTCAGGAAGCTGCGCCCGGTGCCATGGAGCACGACGAATCAGACGGCGCTGGCCGAGCATGAGCTGGAGTACAAGGACGTGCAGGATCCCAGCGTGTTCGTCGAGTTCACCGCCGTCGATGCCGGTGATGCGACGACGAAGCTGGGGACGAGCGGGGAGGCCGTCCATTTCCTCGTCTGGACGACGACGCCCTGGACGCTGCCGGCGAACCTGGCGATCGCGGTGAACCCGGAAGTGCGGTACGCGGTCGTCCGCTATGCCCGCAACGGCGGGGCGAAGCTGGGGATCGTCGCGGAAGACCTGGTGAAGCGCGTGTTTGAAGGCCGGCGCGGGATCGAGCGGCATGAGGTGGTCAAGACGATCTCCGGCAAGGATCTGCTCGAAGCGAACATGGAATATCAGCACCCGTTCATCGACGACCGTCGCGGGCGCATTCTGCCCGCGATGTACGTCACGACGACCGACGGCACCGGTCTCGTGCACACGGCGCCGGGGCATGGCGTGGAGGACTACGCGACCGGTCAGGCCGCGGGGCTGCCGCCTTACAGTCCCGTGCTCGGCAATGGGCGGTATGACGAGACCGTTCCCGCCTGGCTGCGCGGGCTGACGGTGTGGGAAGCCAACCCGATCATCGTGAAGCGGTTGCAGGAGAGCGGCCACCTGTTCGACACCGAGACGATCACGCACAGCTACCCGCACGACTGGCGGAGCAAGACGCCGGTCATCCAGCGCGCGGCCGAGCAGTGGTTCGTCGCGGTGGATAAGCCGTACGTCGCCTCCGGTGAACCCGCCGGGACGCAGCCGAACACGATGCGCGAGCGCGCGCTGCAGGCCGTGCGCGACACGCGCTTCATCCCCGAATGGGGCGCGCACCGTCTTCGCGGGATGATCGAAGGGAGGCCCGACTGGGGCATTTCGCGCCAGCGGTTCTGGGGGTTGCCGATTCCCGTGTTCTACAACCCCGCCGGCGAACCGCTGCTCACGCCGGAGTCGGTGCGCGCCGTCGCGAAGCACTTTCGGGAGAAGGGGAGCGACACGTGGCTGAATCTCTCGCCCGCGGAGCTGCTCGGCGCTGACTTCAAATACCCGCCGGGCTTCCGGGCCGATGAGCTGCGCAAGGAGCAGGACACGTTCGACGTTGGGCTCGACAGCGGCTCATCGTGGCACGCGGTGCTGTTCGGCAACAACGAGCTGGAGTTCCCCTCCGACCTGTACCTCGAAGGGTCCGATCAGCACCGGCTGTGGTTCCAGCTTTCGCTGCTGGCGAGTTTGGGCGCGACGGGGCGTCCGCCCTTCCGGCAGGTGCTGACGCATGGATTTGCGGTGAAGCCGGACGGCACGAAAGTCAGCAAGAGCGACAAGGAGTACGTCACCGTCACCCAGGAGATCGAGCGCCACGGCGCGGACCTGCTGCGCCTATGGTGCTGCTCCGTCGATTACCAGAGCGACATTCCCGCCAGCCCCCGGGTGATCCAGGAGTTCGGCGACAAGTACCGCAAGATCCGCAACACGCTTCGCTACCTGCTGTCGAATTTGTACGACTTCGACCCGAAGCAGCACGCGCAGGACGTCCCGCCGCGCAGCCTCGACGGGTGGGCGTCGGCGGAGCTGGACACGCTCATCCGCGACACGGTCGGTGCGTACGACAACTACCAGTTCCACCGCGCGTTCCGGCTGCTGCACGATTTCTGCGCCGTGCAGCTCAGCGCGATCTACGGCAACGCGATGAAGGACCGGCTCTACTGCGAGCTTCCCGACTCGCCGGTTCGCCGGCGCGCGCAAACGGTCATGCACCGCATCGTCCTCGCCTTGGCGAAACTGCTCGCGCCGATGATCCCGTTCACCGCCGACGAAACGTGGGAGCACGTCCAGCATCGCCCGGGCGACGAGGCGACGATGCCCAGCGTCCACCTGGCCGAGTTCCCCGAAGCGCGTCCTGCTGCCGACGAGCCGCAGGCCGAAGAGTGGAAGTTGCTCATGCAGCTTCGCGACGAGGCGCTGGGGCAGCTCGACGCGATGAAGAAGAACGCGGGGCTGAACAAGGCGAGTGAAGCCGAGGTGGTGTACGAGGTTGACGACGACGACCTGCGCCGCCGGCTTCAGGAGTACGGGACGGACCTGGCGGACCTCGTCGGCGCCGGGTTCCACACGTTCGCGGAGAAGGGGACGGAAGGGCCGGCCGTTCGCGTGAAGGTGCTCGATCGACGCGAGACGTACGGTGCGTGCGCCCGGAGCTGGAAGCGCCGCCCCGACGTCGGCAGCGATCTCGATCACCCCGACCTCACCGCCCGCGACGCTGCCGCGGTGAAGGCGCTGGCGGGCGGGGGGCGGTAGCATTCATTTCGGCGTTCGATGTTCCGGCGTTCCCATTGAATTAAAGACGAACATCGAACATCGAACGCCGAATGAAAGCATATCCAGCACATGCCCCAACCTCCGATCAACCTCGCCGTTCTCCTCAGCGGGTCGGGCACGACGCTTCAAAACCTCGTCGACGAGATCGCGGCGGACCGGCTGAACGCGACGATTTCGATTGTGATCGCCTCACGCGCCGGGTTGGTCGGCAGCGAGCGGGCGGCGAAGGCGGGGATCCCGAATGTCGTGGTGAATCGCAAGGAGTTCGCGAACGTCGGCGAGTTTTCCTGTGAGGTCTTCCGTCACGTCGATGCCGCGAATGTCGATCTTGTCTGCCTTGCCGGCTGGCTCTGCCTGCTCGATCTGCCCGAGCGTTACGCTCACAAAGCGATGAACATTCACCCCGCGCTGCTCCCTAGTTTTGGCGGGAAGGGGATGTACGGCGCGAAGGTGCACGAAGCAGTCATCAACCACGGGTGCAAGGTCAGCGGATGCACCGTCCACTTCCTCGACAACGCATACGACTCCGGTCCGATCATCCTCCAGCGCATCTGCCCCGTGCTCGACGACGACACGCCGGCCTCCCTGGCCCGCCGCGTGTTCGAGGAGGAGAAGATCGCGTACCCCGAAGCGATTCGGCTCTTCCAGCAGGGACGGTTGCGCGTGGACGGGCGGCGCGTGCGCCTCACGCCCGCGCCGCGGCCGACGTCTTCCTGAAGAATTTATCCAGACTGAACCGCCCCGCGCCGGTGAAGATGAAGATCTGGAACGCCACCAGGTACAGCAGCGCCATTTCCTTCACGGCGAATGGATCGGTCGCGTGCACCACGAACGCGGCGACCGCCATGTTGAAGGTGAGCGCCAAGGCGACGGGTCGGGTCATCAGCCCGGCGGCGAGCAGGATTCCTCCGAGGAGTTCGGTCAGCGCCGCCATCCAGGCAAACGCGGTCGGCGCGGGGAATCCCATCGACTTGACGCCCCCGACGAGCTGCCCGGACAGGCCGAACGAGCCGTCGCGGTAGACCTTGGACAACCCGTGGCCGTAGGCAATGAAGACCCCCGCGCCGGCGCGGAGGAAGAGGAGGCCGATGTCGCCGAAGCGGGTCGCCGCGCCGGCGCCGCCGAAGAGGAAATTCTTGATCGCGTTGCCCATGGTGTCGTGTTCCTTCCGCTGATTAACTGCCGAGTTCTTTCCCGCGGCGCTGCGCGGCCTTGATCGCGTCGACGATCGATTGCGGGACGTTCCGCGCCTGCATGTGCATGATGGCCGCGTGTGTCGTCCCGCCGGGGCTGGTCACCCGCCGGCGAAGCGCTTCGGGCGCATCGGGCGACGTCGCGAGCATCCGCGCCGCGCCCAGCGCCGTCTTGGCCGCCAGCTGCCGCGCGTGCCGTGGCGACAATCCCATATCGACACCGGCGCCGATCATCTGTTCAACGAGCAGGAAAAAATATGCCGGCCCCGACCCGGAAAGGGCGGTGACGGCGTCCATCTTATCCTCGGCGACCTCAATGACATCGCCGGCTGATTCAAAGATTTCCCGCACCCGGGCGACGTCGTCATCCGAAGCGTTGGCCCCGCGCGCGATTCCCGACATGCCCTCGCCGATGAGCATGGGCGTGTTGGGCATGACGCGCACGACCCGCCACCGCTTGTCGCCCCCCGGCTCGACCGGGCTTGCCGCGGTCAGATGCTTCTCGATGAACCCCGTGCTGATGCCGGCGGCGATGGAGACGATCAGCGTCTCGTTGCTCATCGCCGGTGCCAGCGCCGCCAGCGCTATCGCCATTTGCTGCGGTTTGACACTGAGCAGCACGATGCGCGCCTGCTGCGCGACGTCGGCGTTCTCTTCGATGGCGCGCACGTTCAGCTCGCGCGAAAACAGCTCCCGGCGCTGCGGCGAGACGTCGGCGGCGATCATCTGCCCCGCGCGCAGCAGGCATTTCGCCATGACCCCGCGCGCGATGGCCTCGGCCATGTTGCCGGCGCCGATGATACCCAGCTCGTACATGCGGAGGAGTGTACGGGAAGAGGTGTCGGGGTGGGGAGTGTCGGTGTGTCGGAAAAAGATGGGGACGGATGCGCGCGGGATCGGGCAATCTCTTCCAGGGGAAAAATAAAGGGGACATGACCCTTTATTTTCCACCCTATCTGGCTAAATCCGGTTCATGCCCAGAATCACTCGCGTCGCTCTTGCCGAGAGAACTAAAGGATCGTGTCCCCTTTATTTCTCCCTTTATTTTTCCCTTTATTTTTCCCGTGGAATGAGGCAGTCGATGAAATCACCGCCGTCAGCTAATCCCCCGCGCGCAAAGAGGATGCCGTGGCGTTGATGACATTTCGATTGACATCGCGGCGCGTAAACGCATTCTTTCGCCGAGCTATTTTGCGTTTCTTTTGACGAGAAAATTATGGACACGGTTCGTTTTGGCGTCGTCGGGCTTGGGAATATGGGGCGCTTTCACGCCGAGTACATGAATTCGCTTCAGCCGGCGGCGAAGCTGGGCGGGGTGTGCGACGTCGATGAGACGCGGCGCAAGGAGATCTCGGAGAAAAACGGCGGCATCCCGGCATTCGGCACGTACCAGGAGCTGATCGACTCCGGCGCGGTCGACGCCATTCTCATCGCCACCCCGCACTACCAGCATCCCGAGATCGCCGAGATGGCGATGGACAAGGGGCTGCACGTGCTGAGCGAGAAGCCCGCGGCCGTCACCGTCAATGGGGCGCGGCGGATGAACGAGGCGCACAAGCGGAACCCGAAGGTGCAGTTCGGCATGATGTTCCAGATGCGCACCGCGCCGATCTACCAGAAGCTCAAGAGCCTCATCGACGAAGGCGAACTGGGCGAGCTGACGCGCCTGACGTGGATCGTCACCGACTGGTTCCGCACCTGGAGCTATTTCGGTTCCGGCGGATGGCGCGCGACGTGGAAGGGCGAGGGCGGCGGCGTCCTGATCAACCAGTGCCCGCACAACCTCGATCTGATCCCCTGGCTCACCGGCATGATGCCCACGCGCGTCACGGGTGTCGCCCACATCGGCAAGACGCATCCAATCGAGGTCGAGGACGAAGTCACCGGTATCATGGAGTACGCCAACGGCATGACCGGGCACTTCATCACGACGACCGGCGAAGCGCCGGGAACGAACCGGTTGGAGATCGCCGGCGATCGCGGGAAGGTGGTGGCGGAGAACGGGAAGCTGACGTTTTTCCGCACGCGGCAGAGCGTCAGGCAGGTGCGGGAAACCTCCCCGGACAGCTTCGCGCACCTCGAAACGTGGGAGATCGACATCCCGTTCAAGCCCGATGCCGAGGGTCACAAGGTGATGGTTGAAAACTTCGTCGCCGCCATCCGCGAGGGCAAGCCGCTGATCGCGCCGGGGGAAGACGGGGTCAAGCAGCTCGAGCTGGGCAACGCCATGCTGATGGCCGGGTTGTCGCGCCAACCGGTGGAGCTCCCGCTCGATGGCGACGCGTACGAAGCGTTCATCCAGGATCTGGACCGCAAGTACGGGGGGCGCAAAAAAGTCGCCGCTCCGGTCGCGGGCGCAGCGGCGGATATGTCGGCGTCGTTCAAAGCATCGTAGGACGCCCGCTGCGCGGGAAGCCCGAACGCGCCGCGTTTCCATTTAGCCGCCTCGCTTGCGAGGCGAGGTTTTTTCAATGTCGAAGTTCTCCCCTCGCAAGCGAGGGGCTAAACGAAATCGCCGCACACGCTCTCGATAACAGTCGAGAACACGCTTGTGCATCCGGTCGGCTTCACTAACCTAAGATTCTTCAGGCAGAACCGGTTGCCTTTCTGTACGACCGAAACCAGTCCATTGCCGTGCGCCCCGTGGTTGTTTGAATAATGTCGCGGCTCGTTACGCACCACTCGTTTTGCCCGAATCCCTTCACATCCTCGTCATCGGCGACGACGACCACGACGACGTCGACCGCATGGCGGTGCGCCGCGCGATGAAGTCGGCGGAGATGACGATGGAGGTCGAAGAGGCGCCCGACGGCGCGACGGCCATCGAGCTGCTGAAGACCCGGCGCTTCGACTGCGTCCTGCTCGACCACCATCTGCCCGACCGCGACGGCCTTGGCGTTCTCAGGGACATCCGCGCCGCCGGCGTCACCACGCCAATCATCATGATGACCGCCCAGGGCAATGAGGAACGGGCCGTCGACATGATGAAGGCGGGGGCGACCGACCAGTTGGCGAAATCGTGCGTCTCGCTCGATCATCTGTTTCAGTCCATCCGCGGCGCCGTCCGCGTCAACGCGGCGGAGAACGCGGCGCGCGAGAGTGAGGAGCGGTGCCGGGTGGCACTGGCGGCCGCCGACACGCGCGGCGCTGCCGGCAAGCGCGCGGAAAGCGAACTTGCCCGCGTCACCGCCGAGTCCGAACGTCGCCGCCGGCTTTACGAAGCCGTCATGTCCGGCACGCCCGATCTGGCCTACGTCTTCGACCTCGAGCACCGCTTCATCTACGCCAACGCCGCCCTGCTCGGAATGTGGGGGCGGAGTTGGGAGGAGGCGATCGGCAAGAACTGCATCGAGCTCGGGTACGAGCCGTGGCACGCGGCCATGCACGACCGCGAGATCGAGCAGGTCGTCTCGACGAAGCAGCCCATCCGGGGCGAGGTGCCGTTCAACGGCAGGCAGGGCCGGCGGATCTACGACTACATCTTCATCCCCGTGTTCGGCGCGCGCGGGGAAGTCGAGGCCGTGGCCGGCACGACCCGCGATGTCACGGAGCGCAAGCAAGTTGAGGAAGTGCTGCGCAAAGCCAAGGAGGACGCCGAGGCCGCCAACAAGGCCAAGGACCAGTTCCTCTCCGTCCTCAGCCACGAGCTGCGCACCCCGCTCATGCCCGTCCTCACCACGGTGCAGGCGCTGGAGATGGAACCCGGGCTGAGCGAGACCGTGCGCAGCGGGTTGCAGATCATCCGACGCAACGTGGAGATGGAAGCGCGGCTGATTGACGATCTGCTCGACCTCACGCGCGTGAGCAAGGGCAAGCTTCAGCTCAACATCGAGACGACCGACGTCTACCGCGCGCTGCGCACCGCCCTGGAGATCTGCCGCCCGGACATCCAAGCCAAACGGCTGAACGTCGCGATGGACCTGACCGACGGGATCTGCCCCGTGCGCGCCGATCCCGCACGATTGCAGCAGGTGTTGTGGAATCTCATCAGCAATGCGGTGAAGTTCACCCCCGATGGGGGCGCCATCACGTTCCGCTGCCGCCGAATCGAAGTCGACGGCGGGGGCGGTCGCATGCAGTTGGAGGTGAGCGATACGGGCGTCGGAATCGAGCCCCCGGCGCTGTCGCGCATCTTCGACGCCTTCGAGCAGGGCGGGCAATCGGTTGCCCGCATCTTCGGCGGCCTCGGATTGGGACTGGCGATTTCCAAGGCGCTGGTCACGCTGCACGGCGGCACCATCGCCGCCCACAGCGCCGGCAAGAACACGGGCGCCACGTTCACCGTCGAGCTGCCGATGTTCCACGAGGCCGAGCTGGGCAAGCCCCGTTGCGACCCGCCGCCCGTTGTCGCTTCGGCCGAGCCGCGCGACATCCGCATCCTGCTCGTCGACGATCACGAGGACACGAACCGCGCCATGCAGCGCCTCCTCCAGCGCCTGGGCTACGACGTGCAGACCGCCCATTGCGTTCAAGCCGCGCTCAGCGCCGCCGACACCGATCCACCCTTCGACCTGCTCATCAGCGACATCGGCCTCCCCGACGGCAGCGGTCTGGAGCTGATGGAGCAGCTACTGAAGCGCCGCCCGATCAAGGGCATCGCCCTCAGCGGCTTCGGCATGGAAGAAGACGTGAAAAAGAGCAAGCAGGCGGGGTTCTACGAGCACCTCACGAAGCCGATCAACTTCAAGCGGTTGAAGACGGCGATCAAGCAACTCACCGCGGATTGACTGTGGCATGGGCAGCTTGCCCATGGATGCGTGTATTCAGACAGTGGCATGGGCATCTTGCCCATGGATGCGTGTACTCATGCACATCGGGCGCAGCCCGATTCAGCTCGCCGCGCCAGCGGCTCTTTGTTCTTTCCGTTCAACAAGAAGATCGCTCCGCGATTGCTGATCGCCGCTGCGCGTCGAGCGTGCGGATACGCACGTCCATGGGCAGGATGCCCATGCCACTGTGCGGATACGCACGTCCATGGGCAGGATGCCCTGCCACGAAAATCAGCGTCCCTGCGTCTCCTCCCGCACGTCCCCCAGCAGCAGGCTGCGCATCGACGCGCCGATTTCACCGAAGGGGACGGGGCGGACTTCCGGGTCGCGCACGGTGCCCTCAACCACCACCGACGTCACGTCGCTCTGAAGCACGGCCAGCACATCGTCCACGTCGGCGAGCAGGGGGAGTTTGATTGCGCTGAACGGGCGCACGGACCCGACAGCCGTGCCATCCAGCGGGCTATCGGGGAGATTGAAGACGTCGCGGACGGTCGCGTTGGCGCGGATCTCCGTGCCGCGGTTCATGTACCGGACGTTGTTCACGTACAGCGTGTCGGCTTCGAAGCGCAGCTCCATCGAGCCTTCCCCGCGCAGTTGCGGCTTGTCGTCACCCCAGTCGAGGACGTTCATCCGCTGGTAGAGGAACTCGAAAACGTCGAAGTTGACCAGATCCGAATTGGTCAGGCGCAGCGACCCAAGGCCTGACATGCGCGAGATTTCGCTGGGGCTGCCGTAGAGGTTGAGCGTGCCGCTGAGCCGTCCGGGCATGGGTTCGGCCTCCGGGTCGGCGACATGCACGAGGTGATCGACGTTGAGCCGGTCAAGGTCAAGGGTGATCTGTCCGGAGGGCGCGTTGACGCCGCGGTGGCGGCCGAAGCGCCCCCACATGCGGACGATGCCGTCGGCGAAGCGAATGAGGCTGGGGTCGTCCTGCGTGTCGGCTAGGACAATGCGGAATCGGTTGCCCTCCCCGGGCGTTTTCGTTTTACCCGTCTCGTAATCCATGAACGCGGTAAGCGATCCGTCGCCGACGGGCGCGTTGCGGTAGTTCCCCCCATAGCTGTCGAGGACGATGTCGAGGCGCAGGGGCTCCAGCGCCCGCGGGTCGGTGGCGGGGGCGACCTTCGCGCTGCCCCCGAAGCGGCCGGCCAGCCCGTCGAGCCGCGGGAAGAGCTTTGCGATGGCCGCGGCGTCGATGTCGCGCCAGGTGAACTCGCCTGTTGTGGCCAGCGGGGCGTCGAGGTTGAAGTTCGCGCTGCCGACGGCCGTGCCGCCGAACGCGTCGGCTTCGATGGACGTCAGCCGCGCTGCGTGCCCGCTGAGGTCCGCGGCGAGGCGCGCCTGCCCAAGCGGCTGCTCGCCGAACATCACGTCGGCCTTGGCGGTGAGTGGGCCGGTCGCGCTGCGGGTGGTGAGGTCGATGTCGAGCTTCGTGTCGGCCGATACTCTTAGCGCCGCACGGGCGGCGGGGAGGTCGACGGGCCAGTCCGTCGCCGTCAGCCCGATCGTCGGCTTCTTCGGCGCCGCGACGGCGACGGATACGTTCGCCGTTGCCTTGCCCGGACCCTGAACCAGATCGATCGGCCCGGCGTCGATGCGACCGTCGGCCATCGTCATCCGGCCGGCGGCTCGCTCGATGGGGAACGCGCCGACGTGCATATCGCGCGCTTCGAACCCGCCGGTTGCGGTGAGCCGGTCCTTGTCCAGGTCGGGCAGGTTGAAGGTCCACTTCCCATCCAGCGTGCCGTCGACGTCATTGCGCCCGGCGGCGGCGCCGACCTGCTCCAGCGGGAGGTCGCGCACGCGCACGTTCAGGCGCGCCAGGTTTCCCTCGCGCAGCCATGCGCCGACGAGCGACCAGCGCCCGCCCAGCAGCGCCAGCTCGTTCGACGTGATGCTTGCCTGTTCGCGCGTGACGTTGCCCTCGATGTCGATCGCCACGTCGCCGATCGGATGGCCCTTCACGCGAAGCGCTTCGCCCATCACCTTCCCGGTGATGCCGACGTCAAGCGGCCAGGCGATCCCGTTCACGCGCGCCTGGGCGTGGAGCGTGCCACGGATCGTCGGGTCGGTCTCGGTCGTGGCCGAGGCGACGTGATGAATCTTGAGGTTCAGATCGAGCGGCTTGGGCTTCTCGCGCGCGTAGAACCCGTCTCCGCTGATCCGCACGTCCCCCGTCTGTAGAAACAGCTCGTTGAGCGTGTAGACATTGAAGTCTCCGGCGCCGCTCAGGCGGAACTCGAGCGTCGACTCGGGCAGACGCGGCAGGGGCCATCCGCTACCGCTGAGGGTGAGCGACCACTCCTCCGACGCAAAGTCAATCTTTCCCTCGCCCCTGACGCGCTCGGCGTTGGGCAGGCGCATGCTCGTCAGCTCCAGGACTTTGCCGCGCGTGATGAGGTTCGCGACCAGCCCGTCGAGCATTACATCGTGCGGTGGTCCCTGCCAGGAGAGGGCGGGGGCGGCGATCGTCCAGTTCATCTCGTTCCAGTCGCGCCCGGCGCCGGTGAGCTTCACCTGCGCATCCCACCGCCCGGCGCCTGCACCGCCATGGCTTGCAAGGTCGGCGGTGACGGCGCGGTTGCCCAGGGTGTTGGTGACGCCGGCCGCAAGCCGTCCGCTGTGCCGGACTCCGCCCGGCTGCGCGATCTCGTCCCACGTCGCGGTGATTTGCCCGACGGCCTGCTCTATCGCCCAGCGCCCATCGACCTGCGCCATGCCGCTCAGCGCCGACACCTTCACCCGCGTGGCGCGGATGGTCGTGCCGGCCAACTCGATTGCGCCCGACGCGACCTCCACCTTGGGCAGCAATGGTTGCGATGTCTTGATAGTGAGCTGTTGCGGCTCGACCCGCGCGCCCCCGCCCCCCGCGCGGGCGCGCACTACGCCGGACACATCAAGACCGAGCGCCTGAAATTTAACGAGGTTTAGCCGCCCGACGACCTCCCCCGCTTGGAGCTGGCCTTCCCACCGCCCGGCCATGTTGAGCGGATCGGTGAGTTCCCCAACCCACGGCTCGATCAACCCGCCCGCCTCGTTCACCCGCACGTTGACCTGATGCTTCCAGTCAAACCCCGGCGACAGTTGCCCGACGGCTTTGAGCGTGGACCCCACCTGCGCGTTGTAACGCCAAGCCAGCGACGGCGCTTCCGCGTCGGGCAGCCCGCTGAATTCCAACGGCGAGAGGTTTGCGCTCTTGCCGCTCTTGTCGGTGAGGGTGAGCGACGCGTTGTGCAGCACGAGCCCGGGCAGCTCGGGTCCGCTGCGCTGCGCGCTCGTCGCGGCGGCTTGGCTCTTGCCGCCGGTGCGGGCGAGCAGCTCGACGAGTTCCTGAATGTTCCATCGCCCGGCGGCGTTCTGGCGGACGACGAGCTGCGCGTCATCGAGCGTCAGCCGATCGAGCGTGAGCTGGCGCGTGAGGATGAGCATCGGCAGCCACGTGTGCCGCACGCGCAGCTCGGGCGTCGTCAGCAGCGCCTCTTCAGCCAGCGGGAGTGTGAGCGTGACATCGCGGATCGTCGTGTTGCCGAACCATCCCGTGTCAACCGACGACGCCGTCATCCGCAGCCCAAGCTGCTGCTGAACCTGCGAGAGAACGATGCGGTCCGGGATATTAGTCAGCGACAGGACCGCCTGCGTGATCGCGATCACAAGGATCAGCAGGATCACGACGGCGATGAGGATGCGGAGGGACCAACGACGCATGGGAGCGGCAAGTTGCCAGTTGTTAGTTGTCAGTTGCCAGTAGGAAAGACGCCGTTGCCTTCACCGGCAACCGACAACTAACAACTGGCAACCACCGTCCGTCACTTTTCTGTCGGCGGAATGTTTCCGACGGTTCTTGGCCCGGTTCCGAAGATCCACCAGTCTTCGCGGATGGTTCGGCCGATGAACGGACCGGAGTGGGCGACGACTTCGCCGGTGTCGGCCCAGTACGCGACGTACGCCACGCTCGCGTAGCCGCGCTGCTTGGTGCTCTTCACAATCGACAGCTCCGGCGTGGCCACGGGCACCGTGCCCGCCGACGCCTGGGGCACGTACAGCGCGGGGATGCCCAGCAGGTATTCCAAACGGTCGATCCCCAGCCCGCCGCTGCGCAGCTCGAGTAAAACCTCGGCCTCCTCGCGCTTGGGCACGAGGCGGATGCCCGAGAGCAGCAGTTTCGCACGCAGCTCCCCGACGAGGAACGCATATTCGTTGGCGGTCTGTGCCGAGCCGAGGTAGGTCGTTTCGATGAAGACGCGCCGGTCGCGGAGCGACTCGCTGGAAAGCTGCTCGATCGCCCGCGCGGCGGCGACTGAGAGAAGGAACTGCTCGGTGGCCGTGCGCGGCGGATCGGTCGTGCGGATCGTCGCGCAACCGGTCCCGCCCGACAGCGCGCAACATACCAACAGGAGGCTCAGCGGTAAGCGGATCTGCATTGGCGGTCCGGTGAAACTCCCGTTCGCGGCGAAAACATACGCGCCCGCCCGGCTTCGTGGGCCGAAGTGTAGCGGGGCGGACCGGGGCAGACAACCGCGCGAAATGCTAATCAACGCTGACATGCTGACGCGCCCGAAGTTGCTGCGCGGCGTCGCGGGCGCGGAGAACACTGCTGCATCGGTTGGCGCTTGACCCCATTTAGCCGCCGCACTTGTGCGGCGCGAATTTCGCGAGAAGAGCAAGCGCCGCACAAGTGCGGCGGCTAAACGTAAAACACCCCGCGCTACGACTGCCCCGCGCTGGCGCGAGCGGCGGCGAGGAAGACGCGGGCGGCGCGGGTGAGGTCCGACCGCAACATCATCAGCCCGGCGGGGGTGCGGGAATACTCGACGTGGCGCAGGCCGGCGAGATTGAACGGAAGCTGATTGGTGCGATCCACCAGCATCAGCGGGCAACGGGCCAGCCCGTGCGCCAACCCGAGGACGTACATCAGATCCGGATTCGGCATCGACAATTCGGCGACGATCAGTTCCGCCTCGCCCAGCGCGCGCGTCACGTCAACCAGCGCCGATTCAGAGTCGAACACGCGGACGACGTCGACGCGGTTCAGCTGATTGGCGCGCAGCGCCGGCCCCACCGCCCGCTCATACAGTTGCTCCGACGCATCGCCCTCCGGGCAGAGAAACACCGCCATGCCCGCCTGCACCGTCGCGCCCGGCGGGTGCAGCATCGAGCCGATCTGCATGCGCTCATAGTGGGAGATGCGCGGGTCCACTACTCCTCCATCTCCAGCCGTGGGTCGGAGAGGTCCAGGCGGTACATGATTTGATTGTACTCGTACCGCGGGGTGGGGTTGTCATTGCCCGCGAACAGCTTCGTGTACGTGCCCTCGAAGTAGATGATCCGCCCGCCCTCCTGATCGAAATAGGGGTGGTGCTTGGGGTTGTAGAACGAGTAGTTGTCGTGCGTGACGATCTTCCGACCGGTCGTCCACGGACCTGTCGGGTCGTCGGCCTCGGCGTACCAGACCTCGACGAGCACCAACGGGTCGCCGAAGATCTGGGTGAAGATCATGATCCATCGCTTGCGGTGACGGTTGTAGAAGACGGAGCCGGCGTGGGCCTGCACGGGCTTGTTCGTCTCGATGTCGCGCATCTGGAAGTAACCCTCGTCCTCGCGGAGCGTGCCGGCTTTGACGAGTTCCGCCTGCTCGTCGGGGCCGACGCGGCCGGTGTCGGGCTTCCATGCATACATCAGCTGCTTCGACGCCGTGCGCTCGAGCTTCAAGTTGGCCTTGTCGTAGCGCGCGCCTTTCGCGAGGCACGTGAATGCCTCGTACTGCCGGGCGTCCTGGATGCTCGCCCAGTCCGCGCGGACGCGCAGCGTCGGGTACGGCGACGCAAAGTAGACATACTCGACGCCGTTCACCTTGTGCCGAAGCGCGTGGCCCCACCCGGCTCTCAGCGGGGAGTCGAAGTCGAACTTGACGAGCCGCTCGAATTGCTGCTTCGCCTCGTCGAATACGACCAACCCGTGCTCCAGCGGCGTGCCCATGTCCTTCAGTCGCAGGTAGTGCGCGACGAGGCGCTGTTCACCCTTTTCGTCGGGAATCGTGAACAATCCATCGCACCACACCAGCCCTTGCTCCTTCAGCGGGACCATCTCCCTGACGAAGCCGTCATCGCCGGTGAAGTAATGGAAGTTGACCCCGACGGACGGGTCGAGTCCGCCTTTTCCGGGGAGGTCGGAGAGGGCGGATGTTGTCTTGAAATTGCCCAGCGGGTAGGAGGGCTTGCCCGTGTCGCCCCAGAGCCAGAACAGTTTGCCTCGATAGGGGTGGCAGTGGACGGAGTCCTGGCCCATCACCTGCGCATTGAGCAGCGGCTGGGACGTGGGGAAGGGGGTGTTGGTGAGCACGCTGTCGCGGTAAATGCCTGCGCCGGTGAGGCGGTAGAGCCGCTCGGCGATGTTGATGCGCTGGATTTCGAGCGTCGCGCTGCCCCCGGGCGTGGTGCGGAGGCGCGTGCCGCGCATGCCGAAGCCGTCGGGGGGAAACTGGTAGCCGTGGCTCGTGATCGTGAAAAAAATGTCCTGATCCATCAGCCCCGGCTCGCCGAATGCGACGACGCCGTTGCTGTCGGTGACGTAGCGGATTTCGTTGGTCGTGCGCAGCTCGACGAGCGGCACGCCGCGCTTGGTCTGCGCGTCGATGATCGTGATCTTGAAGTAATCGTGCGCCAGCACGCTGCTGCAACACGTGAGGAGCATCGCAAGGAACGCGGCGCGCCGCCCGAGAAGGGCAAATGCACATCCCGCCCCCGCGCCCGATACCGCGTTCTGATCCATCATGTTGATCCATCCTGGCGCTACGCGCTGCTGAGTTAATCGGGAAAGCGGTTGTTGGCGGTGAACACATCGTGGTGAAGCCGGTCGCAAATCGCGCGGATCAGATAATCCGCCATCTGCCGGCGACTGCCATCAGGCGGGACCCGCTGCGCGAGTCGCTGCGCATTGATCCAGTCTTGCTCTGAGATGCGGCCACCGTCGAGGACTTGAAACTCCGCGAGGTAGAGGCGGGCCAAGTGAACGGCGCGAGCCGTCCGTTGGCCGGCGAGATATTCGATCAGGATTGGGGTGAGGATGACGTCGGCGCCCTGCAATTCGATCAGCACCCGCGCCCAGTCGCGCGCTTGTGCATCGGTGACGTCCGCATGACGGGCGCCGCGACGCTGATCACCCCAGTGGTTGATCAGGATGTTCGTGTCAAGCACGCGGCGGGGCATGGATCCGGACCCCTAGGCGGCAGGAAGCGCCTGAAGCGACTCGATGTGATTACGCAGGTGGTCGGCGAAGTCGCGAAGAATCTGCGCGAGTTGCCGTGCCTCAATGCGCCGGACTGCGGAACAGGCGATGGTGACGCTGGCGCCGTCGATCTGCCCGTTCAACTGGAGGGGCGATTCAATCGAATCGTGCCCCGCGGGAACCGTGGTGGCCGCCGTATTCAACAGCCCCGAAATTTCGTCGCCGTGGCGGAGCAGCCATTCCCGCGCGGCATTGCGCTCCCGCGGAAGTTGTGGGCCGGCGCAGCGAACGTCGACGTACCAGACGAGAGCGGCGTCGCGATCGGGCGCGCCTTCGTCGAAGCGAGAGAATGCGGCGTCCGTGCCGATCTCGATCCCCGTGCGCGTCCCGCCGTCGCGGCGCACCTGCCGGTAGAGGGTGATCTCGGGCATGCCTACATTGTACCCTCAGATCTGCGCGGGGCGATATAGCCACTATCCCAGCTTCTTCAGGAACTCCCCAATACGATCCAACCCCTTGTCGATCTGCTCCATGCCCATCGCGAAGCTCAGGCGCACGTGCGTGTCGAAGCCGCTGTCGTTGCCGGGGACGATGGCGACGTGGTTGTGTTCGAGCAGGGCGGAGGAAAAGCTGATCGCATCGGTGATCCTGGTTCCGTTGATCATCTTGCCGAAGTACGCGCTGACGTTGGGGAAACAGTAGAACGCGCCCTGGGGCCTGATGCAGTGGACGTTGGGGAGGGCGTTGAGGCGCTCCCACATGTGTTGGCCGCGCTGCTCGAACTGTTGGCGCATTTGCTCGACGCTCTCGTTCCCGCGCGGGTCGTTCAGCGCGGCGGCGGCGGCGGGCTGGCAGAAGCTGGTGATGTGGCTGGTCATCTGGCTTTGCAGCTTGTTGATCGCGTCGATCACCGGTTTGGGCCCGCCGATGTAGCCGATGCGCCAGCCTGTCATGCTGAAGCTCTTGCTGTGACAGTTGAACGTGAGCGTCTGCTCGAGCAGCTTGGGATCGAAGGATGCAAAGCTGGCGAACTTCAGGTCGCCGTAGATGAGCTTCTCGTAGATCTCATCGGAGAACACGACCAGGTTCGGGTGGTTCAGCACGACCTGCGCGAGGCCCTTCAATTCCTCCGGCGTGTACGCGTGGCCGGCGGGGTTGCTCGGGCTGTTGAGGATCAGCACCTTCGTCTTCGGACCAATCGCGGCTTCGAGCTGCCGCGGGGTGATCTTGAACCCGTTGCTCTCCTCCCCACGGAGAATCACGTTGACGCCGCCGGCGAGTTTGACCTGTTCGGGATAGCTGACCCAGTACGGCGCGGGAATGAGCACTTCGTCGCCGGGGTTGATGACGGCCATGAACGCCATGTACAGACAATGCTTGCCGCCGGCGCCGGTGGTGATGTTCTCGGGCTTGTAGGGGAGTCCGTTCTCGCGGTTGAACTTGTCGGCGATGGCCTGCTTCAGTTCCGGCTCGCAGGGGGCGGCGGTGTACTTGGTCATCCCTTGATCGAGCGCGGTCTTGGCGGCGTCCTTGATGAACGCGGGCGTGTCAAAGTCCGGTTCGCCGGCGCCGAAGCCGACGACGTCGACCCCACCCTTCTTCATCGCCTTGGCCTTTGCGGTCACGGCAAGGGTGATCGAGTCAGACACGAGCGAAACGCGGTCGGCCAGCGGGAACATCGGGACGTCTCCTGAAAAAATCGGGTTGCGGGACTGCGAGGCGGGACGGTATCGGCGCGGCGTCGTCATTGCAATCTTAGGAGGCGCAGTGCACCGAACACTGGGCAGTTGTGTTTGAAGTTCGTCTGAAAAAAGGTTCTCCGCGTACTCGAGGGTTCCCGGTTTCCGATGGAGAAGACCCGCCCGCTGAAGCGGGGCTCGCCAAACGGTGGGTTCGTGCGCCTTCGCAAAACCCCTCCGATCTTCAAGGTCCGCGCGGCTCCGGTCCGATAACTTCACGAGATGCTCGACCAGGTGATCAATGCTCTAGTGGCGTCGCAGAACGACGCGGCGGACGAGGTGCTCCTTGACGCACTGCGCGTCGGAAACCCGCGCGAGCAGGCCCTCGTCCTGGATGCGCTGCTGCGGCGCAAAACCGACCATGGGCTGGCGGGCGTTGTCGGGCGCTTTGACGCGCTGCCGGAGGAATTGCAGCAGTGCGTCCTGCAGAACGTGAAGCTGTTCCATGCCGCCATCCGCGAGTGCGGGCGCAGCGCCGACCCGGCGCGGCGGCTGGCGGCGATGAAGCTCATCGACCTCGGTCGCCAGGGGAAGCTCGCCTACGTCCTGTCGGAAAACCTTCACGATACCAACGAATCGTTCTCCCGCGCCGCCGCCGACGCTTTGGTCGGCCTGGCGCGCTGGGCGGCGACGGGGACGCGGGAATTACAGAAGGGGCAAGATCAGGGTTCAGGGTTCAGGGTTCAGGGTTCAGGAGAAGAAAAGTCCGGCGACCAATCTTCCTCCTTACCTGAACCCCGAACCCTGAACCCTGAATCCTCTCACGAACCCTCTTCAGAGACCTACTCCCTCCTCATCGAACAGCGCCCCGAGATCGAAGAGGCCATTGCCCGGGCGATGGACGTGCATCGCGGGCGGCACAATCAGGACTTGCTCAAGGCCGCCCTGCTGCTGTGCGACTGGGCGGGCAGCAAGACGCTGGCGATCCTCAGCCGCACAAAGCACGGCGGACAAAGCCCGATGGTCCGCAAGCTCCAGCAGGCGCCGACGGCCGAGCTGACAGAAGCGTTCCTGCTGGGCGCATCGCACGGGGGGCTGCGGTCGCACTTCGGCGTGGTGTTCTCGCACATCGCCGAAGCGCCGGTCCTTGATGCGCTGCTGCGCAAGACGCACTGGCTGAAGGACAATCAGCTTCAACTGTGCATGCACCACGTCAGCCGCGGGACGTGGTGGGGCGAGATGGACCTGCTGCACGACATCGAGCGCCGCGAAGCCCCCGACGCGGCGCGGATCGGCGAGTGGCTCGCCTGCTCCGGCGCCCACGACGTCGTGCAGGACGAGCGCATGAAAACGCTGCTCGTCCGCATGAAAGACGACTTCCCCGCCCGGCTGCGGCTGCTGCGCATCGTGTCGCGGCGCAAGCGCGGGGCGTGCGTCGAATTGATCCGCGCGTTCCTCACCGATCCCGACGAGCGCCTCGTCCGCATGGCCGCCCGCGAGATCGTGCGCCGTCGGCCGACGGATTTCGAGAACATCCTGCTCCAACTGATGACCACCGCGCCCGATTCCGTGCGCCGGGTGATCAGCCGCTCGATCGGGCAGGTCGGGTTCGATCACTTCTGGATGCGCTTCGACCGCCTCGACCCCGTCACCCGTAAAAGCGCGGGCCGCGCCATGATGAAGCTCCTGCCCGACGCCGTCCAGCGGCTTGGCCGGCGGTTGACGAGCGGGCCGATCGAGCAGCGGCTTAAGGCCATGCAGGTCGCGCAGGATCTGGATCTGGGCGACGCGCTGAAAAGCCACCTGCTCCCGCTGTGCCAGCACCCGCACCCGAAGGTGCGCAGCAAGGCCGTCTCCATCCTCAGCGAGCTGGCGAGCGTCCCGCCGGGGGCGCTGCTCGACAAGGCGCTCAACGACGCCGACCCGCGCGTCCGCGCCAACGCCATCGAGGTGCTCGAGGCCAGGCGTTCGGCGGAGTACGTCCCGCTGCTCGTCGAGCGCGCGCGCTCCACCAACAGCCGCGAGCGCGCCAACGCCATCAAGGCCATGAGCCGCATGAAGGTCGCGACGGCCAGCACCCAACTGCTGGCGATGCTTCGCGACGAGCGCCCGGAGCACAAGATCAGCGCGCTGTGGACGCTGCGGCAGATCGGAATCTGGCAATTGCTGAATGAAGTGGGGCGGCTGGCGAAGGAAGATCAGAACCTGCGCGTGCGCCGCTACGCCCTGGGCGTGCTCCGGCAGGTTGCGACGGCCGTCCAATCCGAGAAGCTCCAGCAGAAGGCCGGATGACCTCCATCACCACCCACACGACCGTGATGACGCACGCGCACGCCGCCCCTCGGCGACGAAACCGCTGGACGGAGCGGTTGGCGCACGCGCTGCCGTACCTGCTGTTCGCCGCCGTGATGCTGCTGCTCGACTCGATCGGCCGGGGCGCGACGCAGGAAGAGTTCTTCAAGAGCGTGCAGCAGAGCGTGAATCAAGGCCCCGTCGGCGAGGGCGGCGTCAGCCTCCGCGGCTTCGCGATGTTCCTCGGCGTGGCGGGGCTGCTCGTGACCGGCCTGATCCTCGCCAACAGGTTCCAGCGCCGCGCCCCCGGCGCCGCCAAGCCCGCGCCGCGGGCGCTGTCGAAGCCGACGAACATCAACCAGCCCCGCAAGCTCGTCAAGGAAATCGCCAGGGCCGCGGGGTTGTCCGGCGACGAGCTCCGCCAGCTCAAAGCCGCCGCCGATGAGTTGGGCCACGCCAGCCCGCTCACGCTGCTGATCTGCCCGTCGCTGCTGATCGAGGCAGCGCGGAAGGACGACACCAACGCGGACAAGGCCGTTCTGGCCCGCGTGGCGCGGCGGATCATCGCGAATTGAAGCGCCGCGAAAGACGACAAGGTGATTGGGATGACATGGTGAGCAGCCGATCGTGGTGCTTCAGCTTGTCATTTTGTCACCCCAGCACCTTGTCATTCTCTCCCTATCGCGTCGCCTGGTTGTAGTAGCCCACGAGGTACAGGAACCGGTTCTGGTTCAGCACCGGGATGCGCAGCTCCGTCGCCTGGCTCTGAACGTCCAGGTACGCGTCGAGCGCGGCCTGGGCCTCGGTCAGCCGCTTCTGCTGGAATGGGTCGTCCTGCTCTTCCGGGGGGATGACGGGGATCACCGGCTCCTGGCCGAGCACGACGAAGTCGGTGTGCACGCCCACCCGGTCGGTCAGTTTCCCGCCGAAGCTCGTGACCAGGCGCTTGATCGTCTCCGTATCCTGGAGCGAGGCCTGACCGTTCTGGTCGAGGTCGAACGCGCCGTAGACCATGAAGTTGAACTTCACGTTCTTGTCGAACACGAGGTTGACGATCGGATCGCCCAAGGCGATGACCGCGCCGTACGAGCTGCGGGTGACGCGGCACTGGCTGCTCGTGGGGAAAACCTGGATCACTTCGATCGCCGCCTTGCCGATGGGCAGGGGGGCGTCGTTCAGTTCCTGCGGGTCGGTGGGCTGGGCGGGGATGCCCTCGTTCTTGTCGTAAACCTCGAAGGTCATGCCCGGGGGGACGCCGTCGGCCTGGCCGATGTCGATCCACACGACGCCCCCGCCGGGCGTGCGGGCGATCGTGCCGTCCGCCTGGCGGATCGTCGGGTTCTGCGTGTCGACGCGCTGCCCGAAGAAGCGGGCCTTGAGGGCGTCGAAGTCGCGGGTGAGCTGGGCGATGCGCTCCTCGCGCTCGCGCAGCTGCACGTCGCGCTGGGCGATCGCGTCCCGCGCGATCCGCTGCTGCTCGGTGGCGCCGGCGGTGATGGCGGTGATGTCCGCGTCCTTGGCCCCTTGGTAGCTCGTGGCGCCTTCGATGGCGGCGTTCGCCTGCGCCCGGACCTGCTCGATCGTCTCGTTCATCGTCTGCTGCGCCGCCTGCAGCGCCTGCTGGTCGGCAACCTGCTGCTGCTCGATCGCGACCAACTGCTGCTTCAGCCCGGCGATCTCGTCCAGCCGGGCCTGAAGCCCCCCGGAGAGCGTCGTCAGCGCCAGCAGGATGTTGCCGTCGGGCGGGAGCGTGAGGTCGGCGGGCTTGGCCTGCTTGGCGATGGTGGCCAGCGTCTGACGCGCCTGGGCGATGATGTTCTCCGGGCGCGCCGACGGACCCCCGATCAGGCTCGCCAGCGCGTTGCGCTGGGCGACGGCGACGTCCAGCGCAGGCATCGACGGGTTCAGCGTCGGCGCCTGGTCGGCCTCCAGCCGCAACCGATGCAGCTCCGTCACCACCGGCGACGTCGGGTCGCTGACGATGTCCGCGTACTTCTTCTGCTGCTCGGCGATCTTCATCGTCGTGTCGCTGGCGACCACGTAGTAGTAGATCGCGAAGATCGTGGCGGTGACGAACAGGATGGAGCAGATCACCGACCAGGTGATCAGCGCTCCCCGCGAGCCTTGCTGATTGATGGGGGGCATAAAGAAGACCTCCGAACTCGCTGCGGTGGGCTGTCCGGGCCTTTGCGATTCAGCGCCCGCAGCCCCAGGGTGTGTTTCTCAAGCGATCCGGGCCCGGTCACGACGCGCCCGCCCGGGTCGGAAGGTCGGATCGCCTGCTGCGCGTCCGCCGCCCGCCGCCCGGTGCCGATCGATCAATCTACCGGCCCGCGCTACGCACGGTCAAGAAACCGCACGGCTTGCGCCGCGCGCGCAGGTGAGTCCGGCTTATCGGACATGCGCGGCGCGCGAAGACGGAGCGGGCTCTGTCGGAGGCCGGAGGAAGCAGACGCACGCCAGCGGCCTGCGTAGTCCCGTGTTCGATGCCGGCGGAAACAAGTACCGGATCATCGCTACGATCCACTTTCAGCCGCTCCACTTTGTCAAAGGCCGGGTCTACGTCCTGCGAGTGATGAACACGGCGAATACGATCGGATGAAGTAATCCCGTGGAGATAATCCCGGTCGGATTTGATGGGCTTGATCTCCACGTTCACACCTCTGCGGCGTCAATGCTACAATGAAAACCATGACAGCGCTTCAACTCAATTTGCCCGAGCGGCTCAGGGCGGCGGCGGAGGCGCGGGCGGCGGCGGGGGGATACGATTCGGTCGACAGCTACATCGCCAGCCTCATCGAGGCCGACGAAATCGCGCCGATCAGCGACGAGGTGGAGGCGGAGCTACTCAAAGGGTTGGATAGCGGACCCGCGGTCGACATCACGCCGGAGTTTCTGGCCGACTTAAGGCGGCGAGCGCGTGAGGGTCGCGAAAGCGAGGCGTGATCCGCTCATGGAGATTCCCGCCCCTCAAGCGCGTATCCGGCCCCTCGCGGCAAAGGATCTGGAGCAGGCCGTCCAATTCCTCGACGCCCGTTCCTCAACCGCGTCCGATCAGCTCCTCGAAGCGTTCTTCCAAGCCTCCAATCTGCTGGCCGAAATGCCGAGGCTTGGTCCGGTGCGACGACGGCGCGGACGGCTCAAAGGATTGCGCTCCTGGCCGCTGACGAAGTCGGGGCCGTACGTGATCTTCTACATTCCGATCCAGAATGGCATCGAGGTAGTTCGCGTCCTGCACGGTGCGCGGGACGTTGATCGCGAACTGCGGCAGTGACTCGGAGATCAGGAGTCGATCCGTTTTCACCCACCCCCTCACGCTTTCCATCCCCCCCGGCCGCGCATAAGCTGTTTCCCTTTTGCAAAGCGACACGTTCGCCAAGGAGACCACCATGCCCGGCCTGCTCGACGGAAAAAAGGGACTGATCCTCAACATCGCCAACGATCGCAGCATCGCGACGCACATCGCCAACAACTGCGTCAAGCAGGGCGCCGACTGCGGGTTCGGATTTCTGCCCATGGACAACATCGAGAAATCCCAACGCCGCGTGAAAAAGGCGATGGAGGAAAACGGATTCGCCGAAAGTTGGCTGCACCCGTGCGACGTGTCTTCGGATGAGTCGATCGAGACCTTCTTCTCGGCCGCGAAGGAAAAGTTCGGCACGATCGACTTCCTCGTGCATTCGCTGGCGTTCGCCAACCGCGACTACCTCAAGAAGGACGAGGGCAACTTCACCTCCACCCCGCGCGAGGTCTACCGCCAGGCCGTGGACATCAGCGCGTATTCACTGATCGCGTTGTCCCGCGCCGCGGCGCCGCTCATGCCCAACGGGGGGTCGATCATCGCGCTGACGTACCTGGGCGCCAACCAGGTCATCCCCGGCTACAACGTCATGGGCGTCGCCAAGGCCGCCCTGGAGGCCACCGCCCGCTATCTCGCGTTCGATCTGGGCAACAAAAAGATCCGCGTGAACACGATCTCCGCCGGGCCGGTCAAGACGCTGAGTGCCATGGCGGTGGGGGGGATCGACGAGATGTTCGCCCACACCGAACGCAAGGCCCCGCTGCACCGCAACATCGACGCCGACGAGGTCGGCAAAGTCGCGCTGTTTCTCCTGAGCGACCTGTCGAGCGGGGTGACGGGGGAGAACATCTTCGTGGACAGCGGGTTTAACATCGTCGGGCTGTAACGTCCTTACCGTTTGTTGCATCGCATGTTCGATCCCCTAAGCTTTTCCGCATGGGGACATGTCCTGACGCGATCCAGCGACTCGTCGACCGTTTCAATCAGCAGGCCGATCAGATCCGCTCGCCCGATTACAACGAAACGCTTATTCGGGTCGATTTCATCAACCCGCTCATGCGCGAGCTCGGGTGGGACATCGACAATAGCCAGGGTTTCGCCGAGCAGTACCGCGAGGTCGTGCATGAAGATCGCGTGAAGGTCGCCGGACAGACCAAGGCCCCGGATTACTCCTTCCGCATTGGCGGGGCGCGCAAGTTCTTTCTTGAAGCCAAGAAACCCGCCGTCGACATCAAGAACAACTGGGAGCCCGCCTACCAGCTTCGCCGCTACGCGTGGAGCGCCAAGCTTGCCGTCAGCCTCCTGACCGACTTCGAAGAGTTCGCGATCTACGACACGCGCGTCCAGCCCAAGCAGTTCGACAAAGCCCGCGAGGCGCGGCGCGATTTTCTGCGTTACACCGACTACTGCACGCGCTGGGACTTCCTTGCCGGCACGTTCTCCAAGGACGCCGTCCTCAAGGGCGAGTTCGACCGCTACTGCGAGACGAAGAAAGGCCGCGGGGCCGAGCCGTTTGACGAAGCCTTCCTCGGCGAGATCGAGCAGTGGCGCAAGAGCCTCGCCGGCAGCCTCGCGCGCAATAACCAAGCCCTCGACGAGCCCGGCCTCAACTTCGCCGTCCAGCGGATCATCGACCGCATCATCTTCCTCCGCATCGCCGAGGACCGCGGCACCGAAACCGTCGGGCAGCTCCAGGCCCTGCTCAACGGGGATCACGTCTTCGCCCGGCTGAACGAAGTCTTCCGCCGCGCCGACGAGCGCTACAACTCCGGTCTCTTCCACTTCGCGAAGGAAAAAGACCGCGACGAAGCCCCCGACACCCTCACCCCCGCGCTCGACGTCGATGACAAGACGCTCAAGACGATCGTCAAGGCGCTCTACTACCCGCAAAGCCCTTACGAGTTCACGATGGTCTCGGCCGACATCCTCGGCAGCGTCTACGAGCGCTTCCTCGGCAAGGTGATCACGCTCACCGCCGGCCACAACGCCCGCATCGAGGAGAAGCCCGAGGTCCGCAAGGCCGGCGGCGTCTACTACACGCCGACGTACATCGTGGACTATATCGTCCGCAACACCGTCGGCAAGCTGGTCGAGGATCTGAAGCCGGGGCCGCGCGGCGGCGTTTCGAAGCTGCGCGTGCTCGACCCGGCGTGCGGCTCCGGCTCGTTTCTGCTCGGCGCGTACCAGTTCCTGCTCGATTGGCACCTCGAACGGTACGCAGAAGAGCC